>JBGCFL010000051.1:0-18089 GCA_045106975.1 Ekhidna sp.
ACCTAGTAAGAGCACCAGCGTAATCACAGAAGGAAGAAAAGCACTGAGCAGAAAAGCGACTGGTAAGATGATCAATTTGTTGATCAGGGAGCCTTTGGTTATCGCCCAAAGAACAGGAAGCTCCCGAGCGGAGGCAAAGCCTGATGCTTTCTCGGCATTCACAGCTAGGTCATCTCCCAATAGGCCTGCAGTCTTTTTGCCAGCCACCTTGCTCATGGTGGCCACATCGTCCAGTAGTGTCGCTACATCATCAAATATTGCAAAAAATCCTGAAGCCATAATGCTGTTTTGTATTAAAAATTGGTAAGAAATCGAAGCTACTTCTGATACTCTATTGTAAGAATTTTCCAAACAAAATCACCCATCTTGGTTGTAACGATCACTTCATCTCCAACAGTTTTTCCAAGCAGCGCTTTAGCCATGGGGGAATCCATAGATATATAATTTTTATTACCTATTAACTCTTCATAACCAACAATACGAAGACGGTTTTGGAGACCTTTCAGTTCATTTCTAATTTCTACCCAAGCACCAAAATGAACTGATCCATCTTGATGTGGATGATATCCTATTACTTTAAAATCATCAATGCATTTCCGTAGATACATCAGACGACTATCTATTTGTCTTAATCGTTTCTTATTGTAGTGATAGTCTGCATTCTCAGAACGATCTCCCAAACTAGCTGCCCATGTCACCTTTTTGGTTACATCAGGTCGTTCTACCTTCCAAAGATGCTGGAGTTCTTCTTTGAGTTTTTCCATACCCTCAGCCGTTATTATTTGTGAGCGGTTAAGCTTTGGTAGCGTTGATTCTGGAATTTTTCGCCTCATAATCAATGATCTTGTTTTGAAAACTTTCGCAAGATAATATAATGGAAGATAGTTTGTTTGGATAGAGTAATCTCTCGTAAATCACCAAACCACTCACCTCGCAAACACGATCTGACTTTTAAGATTGTAGGACAGGAGAGTGGTGATTACAAACCAGTCTCAGAGCTATGAAAGCTTTACTGCTGTGCCGTAAGCGAGGATTTCAGAAGTCGCTTGCATCACCATCGAAGTAGAGAATCGTATATTGATGATGCCATCTGCACCCATTTGTCTTGCCTCATCCATCATGCGCTGCATGGCTTGATCTCTCGATTGCGAAAGCAGATTGGTGTATTCACTAATTTCACCACCAACGATGTTTTTTAGACCTGCGAAAATGTCTCTGCCCACATGTCGCGCTCTTACTGTACTGCCTTTAGCTATTCCTACGATCTCTGAAATTTCTTTACCTGGTATTGAATCTGTTGTTGATATTATCATTGTTTTATTTTTAAATAACTGTTTTAATTAAATAGGAGACTAATCTAGTATTAAGGATTTTTATTATAGTTACAAATCCTTTTACTGTAATATTTCATGGTGGTGAAAAAGGATAGCCCATATATTTGGTTGGTTAATTATGCCTAACTATGGTATTAGGCACACTAGTGCGCATTATTATCTTTTAAATATAGCGAGAGTACTCGTTATTACTCCATTAGGTGCGTATTTGCAAATCGTAAAAGCTTGTATGCAATTTCATCTCTATTTTTTTTTCGTTATTTATTAATAATATTTTTGGATAGAAAAGTGATTGCATTTGGCTATCAGCAATCATACCATCACCTGAATAACTATATAAACTTCTCCCTAAACTGTAGATTGAACATGCCGTAGAGCAAGCAGAGTACTGTGCCCACCGTGAGATAGATTCTGTTTTTAGAGATGACATTGAACCAGATGAATTCACTCATGTTGCGTGGTTCATCGAAAGGGTTGAGAAATATGTTCCAAGCACTGAACTCAATAACATCTACGAATACAAAGAACATAAAACTGACTATGACTAAACTTATAGCTGTTCCATTTCCATTTTTAATCTTAGAGGAAAGCATGAAACCTACCGATGCTAGAAAAGTGATAGGGAAGAGCACCTGACCAACCATAGGCAAAATGTTGAACCTATGGAGTGTGATATTGGCAATGATGCCTAACAATAGCAATATGACTGTTGCTACCATAATAGTAAGCAGGAAACGCACCAGCCATACTTTATACCTGTAGTTAGGTATGCCAAATATGGTTTCCAGCATTTTGGAGTCATCGTCGTTTTGGATGCCATAGGCAATGGGGTAGAAGATGAGCAGAAGCCCTGGAAAAACCAAGAAGCCATAGATGACCGCTTCATTGAATGATGGGTCTTCAAAAACCGTGATGGTAATGATGAAAGCAAAGAAGGCAAAGGCCGCCAATACGAAGTAGACGAACTTATTCGCAAATATCACTTTGATATTATAGCTAATAAGCCTCATGAGTAATGTAAGTGAGCTATTCATTGCTGTTTCGTTTTACTTTTCATCAACCATAAATAAGAGTCTTCTAGGTTAGCATTAACCTGTTGCGCATTATCCATTGGCTTGGATTCTGCTAAACATTTAATCTTGATATCTTCTCCATCTCGCATGTGATGTACAATCAAGTGATCGTTTTTAATGTTATCAAATTCCTCTGCTGGAACAGAAAATTCCCAAACTTTATCATTCGCCAGTTCGGCCATGGTAGTAGGACTACCTACATATTCAATGTTTCCTTTGATCAACACGGCCAAATGATTACAAGAGCTAGCTATATCTTCAATAATGTGCGTAGAAAAAATAACAATACGCTCTCTACTCAACTCTACCAATAGGTTTCTAAATCGAATACGCTCCAATGGATCTAGTCCGGCAGTTGGCTCATCTACCACTAATATTTTAGGTAAGTGAAGTAAGATTTGAGCAATACCAATTCGTTGTTTCATACCTCCAGAGAAGGAGCCTATTTTTTTGTGTTGGTGCTCTGCCATGTGTACTGCTTTCAACACATATTGGACACGCTCTTCACGACTTTTCTTGTTGCTAATTTTTCTCAAAATAGCCTGATAGTCAAGGAATTGATAAGGCGTCATGTTTTCGTAGGTGCCAAATGCTTGAGGCAAATACCCGATGAGTCCTTGCAATTCTTCTCTTCGCAATTCTGTATCATGTCCATTGATCCAAATCTTACCATAGCTCTGATCCATGATGCCACAGAGTATACGCATGAGTGTCGTTTTTCCAGCTCCATTGGGACCCAATAATCCGAACATGCCTTGCTCAATATTTAAGCTAACACCTGACAATGCTTTGAAAGACTCTTTCTTTTTGCCAATGATTGGAATAGCCAAAATCATTTTGAAATACAGTTTTTTAATCTTCTTGAACCTGCCCTTTAGGTTATTTATATCTACTGGCTTTGATCTTAGCCTTCGAGCTGCTCTCACCAATATCAATCCGACAAACCACAGAGTTATCAAAATAAAACCAAGCGCTTTTATTTGAATGTCTTGATAGATGTAAACAGAGCTGAAGATGGGGAATACCCAAAAAATGCTGGTATAGACAAATGATGATAGCTTTCTTCTTTTTTTACCAAGTAGCTCACCAACCTCACTCACGATAGACAAAACCAGACTGTGCAATCCTATCATGAAAAACAACTGCCAAAATGCCGCGTCTAAGAAGAAGTAAATGAAGTAAACGAGAAAGACGATGAGTGCAATTTGCCAGATCAGATTTTGAAAGACTGATCTTACAGAAACTACCTCTTCACCTCTGTCTTCATGCAAATTTTTGTTCCCTTTCCACTCTCTCAACCAACGTTTATCTCTACCATAGACTTTTGTCAAGTTTTGAATTTTGATGTGCATGGCTTCATCAGGAGCTACCATCTTAGCATTGGCTTGACGCAATGAAGTCATCACGAAATGAGTAGCACTAGGCACTAAAATGAGACCACAGAGCAAAGCAATCATTTGTAACAAAAGCCCTTCAATTTGAAAATAGATAAGCGTTGCAACCGCTACCATCAAGACAAGATTTAGCACTCTAATCCATAGGCTAAGACTTTTAAACCACTGGATAACGCTCTCAAGACCTGCACTCATGGTAGGAATGTAGATCAAGGTGAGGATGGTGCTAAACGCTAATCCTCCCATCACCGTGACTGCAAATGGTTGACCAATTCCTGTTACATAATCAGCATCGCCAAGAGCTAAAGGAAGCATTGCTACTATAGTGGTAATTGAAGTAATCAGAATAGGACGTATTCTGGAGATACCACTGATCATCAGCGAACGATACTTCGTAAATCCTTTTCTCCTTAAAATTCTAGAGTAGTCAATCAGAATGATCCCATTGTTGACCACTACACCTATTAGAATAAGAAACCCAATGAGCGTATTGGCATTGAGCAAGGAATTACCCGAAAGGGTAAGTCCTATAAATGTACCAATAGCTGAAAGAGGAATGGCAAACATGATGACCACCGGAAGATAAAGCGACTCAAAAATGGAAGCCAAAATCATGAAAATGATAATGATAGCAATCAAAATGAGGAAGTAGAATTCATCAAAAAGTTGCTCATCATGAATCACCTCAACGACTATTCCAGAAGGAATATTAATGCCTGCAACAAGTTGATCAATTTCCGACCTGGATATTTCTAGTAAGGACTCTGACCCGACCACATCATCTATGAAACTAAAAGTAACTTCTATCTGCTTTTCCTGATTAACACGCGTAATGTTCATTTCTCCCGAAGAGTAAATGACATTACCAAAGTCGGATAGCTCTTGAGTAGCACCTTCAGAATTAACCACTGGAAGAGCTCTAAGGTCTTTCATTTCCTTAGCAGATTTGTTTGTGTTGTTATCCGTTCTAATGGTGATTTCAAATTCCTCATCACCACTAAAGAAGGTAGAACCTGATTCAAAGGATGGCTGAAAGTCATTCAGACCAGTCAGTACGTTTTGCTGAGTCACACCATATTCACTCATGCGCAGTTGATCAAAAATAATATGAGCTTCAGGTCTCTTAGGACTTACGTTTATATAACTCGTCTTAACTGATTGAAGACCAGAGATATGTGCTTCCAAATCATTAGCAATGGTTTGCATCATATCAAAGTCTTGCCCCTTTACAATGATCGACTCACTTTGACTGCCAAGACCTAGCATTTTTTGAAAAGTATCGTCATTAGACGGTCCACGAGCCTCGCCTCTGTTGTTGGCTTGTTGCTTATCCATGGTGATCTCCAGGTCGTCATAACTACTAGCAATACTATTTAGCATTCCTTTTACATCCCCGGCACTGATGCTATCCAGCTCATCAAACTCTTCAATCAACTGTACTGTAAGAACAGATTCTCCTTCAGAGGTTTGACTCAATACTTTGTCTACCACCTCTATCTCCATGACTTGCTGTTCTATCTTTTTTACGCGGATATCAGTAGAGGCAAGAGTAGATCCTTCTGGCATAGTCACAAACAAGTTCATCTCGTCTGTCTCTACTTCATTTGAGCTTGCGAAGGTGACTAAAAAGCTAAGGCCAATGGTGATAAAAAATAGAACAAGTCCTCCAATAATGGTAAGAGCGGGCTTTCTAAAACATGCTTTTAAGAATATAAGATAAATCTGAATAATCCTCTGACGAACAGAAGCATTCTTGATGAGTGGGGCACTGGTATCTTTTTCTTTCTTGATCGTAGCATGAGCCAACATCGGAATCAATACCAATGCGACCACTAAGGAGACGAGTAAGGTGGAAATAATAGAAACACCAATATGGGACCCAATCAATTTAACAAGGAAATTTTCTGAGAAAACGAAGGGAAGAAATACGGTCACAGTGGTGAGGGTTGAGGCTATCACCGATCTAGTCACCTCCTTTGTGCCATCTACTACAGCATCTTCCGGTGATTTTTTCCTCACAACATGACGGTATATGTTTTCTATCACCACCACTGAGTTGTCCAGTAACATTCCAATGGCAAGAGCCATGCCTATGAGCGTCAGGCTATTGATAGAAATATCATAGGCATAAAAGAAATTGAAGGCTACAAAAACAGAGATTGGCATGGCCAATGCGATACTGATAATGAATTTGAGTTTTCTCAAAAAGACCCACAAAACGAAGATGGCGAGCAATCCTCCCAGTAATGCTAGGTTTTTGATTTGATCAATATTCTCAATCATTACCTCTGCCTGATTGCTTTGCACCACTATTTCAGCATCAAGCGGTTCTAAGTCTTTATTGATGGATTCTATGACTTCTAGTGTGGCCTCTGAAACATCAATAAGATTGGCAAGAGATCCTTTAGAGACTCTTATGGAAATAGCGTCTTTTCCATTGACCCTGCTCAATGTAGTTTGCTCTTTCACGCCAAAAAAGACTTCCGCAACGTCACTCAATAGGAGTGGACCCTTTTCGGAGACTACTAAGCTTTGAATGTTTTTAATGTTTTTTAAATCGGCAGAGACATTGACAAAGATATTTTGCCCGCTTTCATTGACCTGGCCTACAAACTCACTCTTATTGGAGTTCTGTGCCAATACGCTATTAATGGTATTGGGAGTGATTCCATTGGCTTCACAAATGGCATCATTCATGATGATTTCCACTGTCTTCTGTCTTCCCCCGAAGACTTCCACGCCACCTACACCATCTACATTGGTAAGTCGGTCTTTTATATATTGATCCGTGACATCTCTCACTCTATCTACACCACCAGTGCCCAGTACCTGTAGTTCCATGAAGGCATTGGTAAACTGCTCTGTATCTATTTTAATGATATTGATAAAGAATTCCTGACCTATAGTAGGTTTGATACTGTTGACCTTCTGCTCCAGCTTCAGGTAAGCATATTTGATATCAGTATCTTTTGCAAAGGAGATGAAAATCATTCCCTGACGACTATCAGCAGAAGCATTGATTTCATCAACTCCCTCCATGGTGCCAATAGCTCCTTCTAGAGGAATGACGGCCTGACTTTCCATGTATTTGGGATCTACATCCGTGGTAGAGTTTACTTGCACAATGAGCACAGGAAATTCTACGTTGGGGAATAGCTCCACAGGTAGCTTATCATAGGAGATATAGCCCATGATGCTGAAGCCTATGAACAACATAGACACCAAGACTTTTCGCTTGATGATGGTATGTAAGATGCCTGTTTTACCCATTACTCTTGCTTGTCATGTTGGAAAGTCTTGCAATTAATCTCTCGATGCTTTCGTAGAAGCATGGAATGACAATCAAGGTCAATAGTGTAGAAGTAACCAATCCTCCTATGACAGCTATGGCCATTGGGGATCTCAATGATGCACTCTCGCCAAACCCAAAGGTCAAAGGAAGGAGTGCCAAAATGGTAGTAAGACTGGTCATGATGATGGGTCTAAATCGTTTCTGACCTGCATCAAGAATTGCATTTCTAAGATCCATACCAGCTTGTTTGTTTTTATTGATACTGTCCACCAGAATGATGGAATCATTTACGGCGATTCCTGTCAGCATAATGATCCCGATGAAAGCCATCATATTGAGTGGCATTCCTAAAAAGAAGAAGGAGAGTAGTGCACCAACTCCGGCTAGTGGAATGGTCAATAATATGGTGAATGGATGCAGTAGCGATTCAAACTGAGAGGCTAGCACCATGTATACTAGAAGCACAGAGAGAATCAAAGAGAACGTTAGATTCTCCATGGATTCCTTCCGCTTTAATTCCTGTCCCACCACATCTATTTTGTATTGAGGCGGCAATGTCATCTCACTAAATTCACTTTGAATCCCACCTACAATTTTGTCATAGGCTAAGTCTTGATTCACTCTTGCACTCACCGAAACAAACCGGCTTTGATTCTTTCTATAGATAGAATTGGAAGCCATTTCTGTGGTGATTGTGGCTATCTCACCAAGACGTAATTCTTGTTGAGCACTTTTTATCTTCATCCCTTCCAGTTGAGAGAGAGTGATTTTTGGAATCTTAATTTCGATATCCTGCATTTCGCCACCTCTTTCAATAGACCCTGCATTCTTTCCTTTCAACTGATCTTTTACTTGACCTATCACTTGCTCTATAGAAAGGTTAAATAAGCCAGCTCGATACTTATCCACGTCTACTTCAATCTGTGGTACGCCGTTCTCCATATTGGAAAATGGCTCATAGATGTCATCACTTTTGTTCAGTACTAACATGACTGAATCAGCAATTTTTTTCAATGAATTGATGTCTGATCCTGTAATATCAATGACCAATGGCATTTCTTCTTCACCTAAAACTGAGTTCAACGCACTCTCATCATTAGTGAAGGTAGCCTCTATAGTGGGGATGTTTTCAAAGTACTCAGAAAGGGCTTCAGTGATGGTTGTTACGGGTAGTTGACTTTCATCTTGGAAAATCAACTTCAGATTAGCCTTGTTTTCTTCATACTGATTTTCATTCTCAATACCCGATTGACTTTGTTCAGGACCAATATGACTATAGATTTTATCTAGATCATTGGCGAACAGCTCAAAAAGCTGCTGCTCTATTTGTGCTACTGTACTAGATGTTCTATTAAGTGGTGTACCATCTTGTAGACTTATGTCAATAGACATGGCTCTCGTATCTGATTTTGGCATATACTCACTACCAATCACAGAAATCAATTGATAGGATCCAATAACGAGCACAAAAGAGATAGCAATGAATGCTACTCTGTACTTCAACACTTTGTCTAAGAAGTTGCGATAGCCTTGAAATTTGGCTTGCTTAGTTTCTAGTTTCTCTTTTGATTTTCTAAAGACATTAGAGAAAAGCATAGGGATAACTAGGATAGCCACAGCCAATGAAGAGATCAATGAAAAAGCAACCGTAAGTGCTTGATCCTTAAATAATTCACCAGAAGGTCCTTGAAGATATACTATAGGTAAAAACACAATGATAGTGGTGAGAGTAGATGCTGTAATGGCACCACTTACTTCACTTGTTCCTTGAATAGCAGAGTCAATGACATTGAGTCCTTCTTCTCGTTTTCTGAAAATGCTTTCTACGACAACAATAGCATTGTCCACAAGCATTCCTGCACCAAGAGCTAGACCACCAAGAGTCATCACATTGAGCGTCAGTCCATTGAAATACATAAGGTTGAAAGTAGCGATAATGGATATAGGAATAGCTACACTGATGATGGCTGTAACACCTATTCTTCTTAGGAATATGAAAAGAATAATCATGGCAAAAAGAGCGCCATATAACCCTGATTCTTTTACTTCATCTATGGCTTGTTGAATAAAGCTTCCTTGATTTTGAATGATAACAAACTCATAGCCAGGAACAGTTTTCTTCAGACCTTCGAGCACTTCTTCCAATTCTGTTACCGCATTTACGGTATTGTATTTCGTTTCCTTGTAAATCGAAAGGCCTAAGCTTCTCTGTTGATTTACTCGCACGATGCTGCTTGCATCTTTGTCTAGAATTTTGACTTGAGCGACTTCTCTAAGCAACACAGGAACTTGATCCGTTGCAGAGTTTTCATTAGCACCAGCATCAACCTGACTTGTAGTAGACTGAGAAGCAGAACGGGTAGTATATCCTACAACCAGTCCCTCTAAATCTTCAGGAGTATTGATGATGCCCAATCCTTTTATGACATATTTTCTTCCTAGCTCTTCAATAAAACCACCGGATACATTTCGATTATAATTTTGAATTTTAAGGACTAAATCATCCACAGTTAAACCTACAGATTCCAATAGCATTGGGTCTGTTTCTATTACGACTTCTTTTTCTTGCTCACCAGCTAATCGTACTTCTGCAATACCAGGTAGACGAACCAATTCGTTTCGGAAATTGGTTTCTGCTATCCTTCTGAGTGCATCAAAATCATTGGACGTGGGGTGATAAATTCCCATGACCATAATAGGAGTGGCGTTGGGATCAAACTGGGATATGGCAAACTCCTCAATTTCTTCATCGGCAGAGAATTGAGATAGTGATTTTTGCAAATCAAGAAAGGCCTCATCCATGTCCTTACCCCAGTCATAGCGAACGGTGACTCTACCATATCCAGTTTGGCAAATAGAACTCACTTCTACCGCACCATTTTGACGAATAGCGATAGACTCAATGTCTTCAATGAATTGTTTTTCTACCTCAGAAGGAGGTCTGATACCCACCTTCATCTCTACGAAAAGAGTTGGATTTTTCAAGTCTGGAAAAAGCTCTATTCCCAATTTACTGAATGAGATGGAACCCAATAGAATAACTGCCATCACCATCATAAGGATGGAAATGGGATATTTTACGGCAAGTGAAACGATTTTCTTCACGATTTTTGAGGTTATGTGTCTTTTATTCTATTACTAATTGATACGATCAAGTCTGGCTTTTGCTGTGCTTACCGTCATCCTGAACTTGTTTCAGGATCTTTAATATTATTTTCAACAATCATGGATTCTGAAATAAATTCAGAATGGTCTGAACTTGATAATGTTGAGTGATAGACCTACTGAATAACACTCACTTTAGATTTATTTCTCAGAGTTTCAAACCCTGAGATAACCAACCTGTCATTGACTTTAAGTCCATCAGTCACCTCTATTACATCTTGATTTTCCAGTCCTGTTTTAATGGAGCGTTCTACGGCTATACCATTTTCTACTATGAAGACTACTTTTCCATTTTGTCTAGATATGATTGTCTCTTTTGGTATCACAATGGTGTTGTCACGTTCTTCTGATAAGATTGCAGCTTTCACAAACATTCCTGGTCTCAGTAAAAGGTCTTGATTCTTAATCTCCAACATACTCTGAAAAGTACGTGTATCAGGATTGATCACTGGAGATATCTGACTGATAAAGCCAGCTAGGGTATCCTTATCCAAATTGTAATTAGTAATGTTGACTACTTGTCCTTTTTGAACTTCAACGAGATGCTTTTCTGGAAGCTTGATATCCAGTAAAAGACGATCATACTTCATCACCTTGAAGAGTTCTTTCGCCTGATCAATCTCTACTCCAGGAGTGTAGTAGGGCAGTTCTACAATACTTCCATCGAAGGGCGCCTTTACGTACATTTTCTGCTCTTGGATCTGAGCGTTTTCAAAAGAGTATTTGGCATTTACGTACTCAATAGAAGCATTTTTCAATTCTGTTTGTGTTACTCCACCTTTCTCATAAAGCGATTTTTGCTTATTCAGATTATTATTGGAAACCTCCAAGTTGAGTTTTTTGCCTTCCATTTGAAGCCCGTTTTCAAACTCTGCATCTTTTAGCGTAATTATCAGTTGTCCTTTTTTCACCCGATCACCCAGAGCGAAAGGTTTCCCGGTTGCTGGATTGGTTTTAAGCTGATAACTACCAGACAGTTCCGATTTAGCAACGGCTTCTTTTGATGAATAAACAGTCCCTGTCGTTTCTATGAAATTGGAGATCGACTGTTCTTTAATAGCTACTACGGAAACAGGTATTTTGATTTCCGTGTCAATTCGTGACTGCTCATTGTCGCAACTTGTTAAGAATACGATTAAGAGACCAATGGAGAGGAGTTGAGTATATTTTTTCATTGCTCTAGATTCTTTTAGGAAATTTGTAAGGAGAGTAATCATTTGATTTTTATTTGGACCGGCCTAGCCAGTTTAGTTGTAAGATTGTGGAACTACAGGTTGATTATTTTCAAAATCATAAAGTGACTGAATCTTAAGATTGAGTAGTTCTATTTTGTAATTGATCAAGGCATTTGCCAAGGCACTTTTCTTATCAGAAAGTTGGTTTTGAAACTGGTTCAGATCCATACTTGTCAAGTCGCCATTTTGATAGCGTTCCAAGTTTATCTCATAAGTGAGCTCCGCATTTTTCACATTCTGTTGAGCTATTTCTATCTGATTCTCAAGGTTTTGAAGGTTTCTATACACCTTTCTGATATTGATTGTAATGTTATTTTTCTCATTTTCCAGATCAATTTCTCTGATGTCTAGATTGGCTGTAGCGGCAGCTAACCTTGCTTTCTTTTCACCCCAGTCCCATAGTGGAATGTTGAATGAAATAGCTACACTAGGGTTGTTAGTAGGTGTTTCGTAGATATTATCAAATTGCGCATTGTCACCAAACACACCAAGCGATAAGGATACCGTTCCCTTAAATTCATTCAGGGCATTGGTTCTTATCAATTCAAATTGCGATCGCTCCATGTCAATGGATCTTTGCCTAAGCTCCATTCGCTGATCCAATCCATTTTGGATGGCTTTATTTAGATCTACTTGTTGTGTAATGAAATTGATGTCTACATCTACTTCTACCTCTTCACTCAGGTTCATTCCGATCATTAACTTGAAATCATCAGCGGCATTGTTTAGCGTTACTTCAGCATTTTGAAGGGTAGACTTTGAGGTTGCTAGATTCAGTTCTGCTTGGTAAAGTTCTTCTCCGGCCAAAAGATCAGCATCTACTTTATTCTTGGTGATATCGTAGCTAATCTGTTGATTATCAAATTCATCCTGAGCAATCTCTACATCATTTTGTGACTGATAGAATGTGTAAAATGCTTGAGTCACATTCCTTTCCAAAGTCAACAATTGCATAGAGTTGCTTATCTGCGCATTCTCTAAGTTCAGTTCTAATTCAGCAAGCTGAAGCTTGTTTCTATTATAGGTGAAAATAGGCTGATCAAGTTGCAGGTATAGATTATTGAAATACGTTTTGGTTCGAATATCCTGAGCCTCACTAAAGTTATCCCGGTATCCTACCCGATTGTTTAATGAGAGTCTCCCATCTGTTGCAGTAATGGGTTGAGAAATGGAGAAATTGGCAAATGAATTGTAATCTTCATTGGTATTCCAAGTAGAGAAAAATTCGTTAAAAACCCTTTGTCTATTGAAGTCAATAGGAGTGACATCTAAGGAAAATTTGGATTTCAAACTTGCTCTCTGCGCATCCAAACTTTTCTGATTACTCAAAAGATTAAGGTTGGATTTTTTAATATCTGGGCTACTAGTTTGAGCAATGTTTATTGCTTCCTCCAATGTCAGGACTGTCTGCGCAGCAGCTTTCTCCCAAAGAAAGAAACTGGCTACTAGAAGGATCATGACCATAATCCTTTTTAAGTTGATTTTTGAACGTCGATTCATACTGTTATTCAATTACTGTTCATTTTTTATTGTTTCACCCATTTTATGGCATCAGCATAGACTGACCTTAATTCACATTTATCCGTCAAGACAATGCTTCCTCCTTCTTCATCGAAATAGTAGGAGCCTAGATAGTTCCAGCCATTTTCTGCATTCGTTACATTGAAATTCACTTCATCTTCTCCATCACCATGGTGGATGATGTACTGATAGGTGAATGTTTTACCATCGTTTCTGTTTCCATCATATTGGCTTTGATTCTTACCTATCATATAGGAGTAGATATCATAAAATCCAGCCTCTTTTAAATCAGGTTTCCATTCGCTGGTTTTCTCACCTTTACCGGACCTAGTAAAATGAGCTGATCGTATGTATTCCCCATGAAAGCTTGATCCTGTAGTTGCCAACCATTTTGAGTAAGGTCTATTCCATACTCCAAAGTATTTTTGGTCTGATGGGTTTCGCTTATCTAAGTAGGTCTTGAGGTAGGTATCTTCAATAGGACTGAAAGTAGAAAACCCCTCATCCTCATTGTCTACAATGACCTGATATTGAGTCTCTTTATTTACTTCCTCAATGACTCTTTCACCCTCAAATGCAGTTGCCTTTTCTTTTAATTCGACTCTTCCAGGGAAGATGGTAACAATGGATGGTATGTTTTTGGATACCAATGTATTGATAGCATAGCTTCCTGGCTGCTCATTGAGAATGAATCCAAATTGTTTTGTTTGACCATTTTTGATAAGAGACACATAACCATTCTCATCGCTTAATTCATCCCCATTTTGCTGATTGAAAAAATTGAAGTTGTCATTTTCTCCCTCTGCCTCGAAATTGATACTAATGACTCCATCTTTTGGGCCGAGATTCTTAGCATTAAATATGATTTGAAATCGCTTACGATCACCGTCTAATATTTCATACTCTTCAGCATTCGATATTAGAAAGGATGGTTGTTCATTGTCATAATAGACCTCTTTTATGATTGGATCAATATCTAATTGAAACTGTTTATTTATTTCTCCTTTGAATTGTTGATAGGTACTTACCGCATGTGAATTATTATTAATCCAATTAACTAAAAACGTCTTAAAGGCTTCTTCTCCAATTAGCTGGCCCAAATAGGCAAATAGGTATTGATTTTTTAAACTAACAGATTTTTGAATCTTCACAAATTCCTCATCCTTAATCAATAAATCAATCAAGCTATTGTCTTGCATCAATTGATTACATTCTTCTGCGAATGAAATCCCGTTCGCACTTCTTGAGTAATCGTTTCTAGCGGGCGCTTTTGTATTGAGATAATCAGCTATGCCTTTATTTAGCAGTATCCAATCCTGACTGACTACACCAGAACTATAGGTGTATAGATTGGGGAACATGGAGTACTCAGCAACATCCGTTTCTCTTCCTTCCCAAAACCAATCATCTGGTATTTGCTTGGTTAGTACTTTTTTGATAGCGGTATTAAATACACTAGCCTGCTTTTCTTTGTCCTGCATGACTTTGTTTTCTTCTCTGGCTTGCCTATCCATATTTCGGAATTGGCGCTTAAAGTCAAAGTCTCTGATGCTGCCTCCTTTTTCAGGAAGTAGAATCATCTCAGGTTGTATGTAAGCTTGATTGCCTTCATAAATTTTGTCATAGGCACGAAACTGCGTGGGAGTTTCTACTAGTTGTAGTCTATTGAATGGGTAGTTAAGTTTCAGGTCATGCTCATATGAATTGGCTAAATCAGTAATGAGATAACTCAAAGTGTCTTCCAACTGATCAAAATAGGGTAGGAAGTAATCGTTTTTGGGATAGTGATAGATGGCATAATCTATACTGTCTACAACAATGGATTTTTTCACATAATTGCCAATAGCCAAGGATAGTTGTGGTAGAGCATATTCTGGACTGAAGCTAAACGTGCTTTCATCCACTTTCTCCATTTCGCCTTGGGCAACTGGTGTCAATCCATTTTCAACTATTACATCTAGTTTGAAATCTATGAAATTGGATCGTTGTTTCACAGGAGAAGCATTGCTGTAACCTATTTGAGTGTCAGGGTACCACAGTACATCCTTAGTCAAGAGCACGTATTCTGGAGATAGAAAAGCGTATCTTTTCTCTATGGAATAGATGAAGTATTCATGGATTTCCTCGTATCGCTTCTGATCTACTTCTAGGTGAGCTATTCTCTCATCTATATCTCCACGATAAGAGATGACTATTTCGGCACTTTGTCCTGAACCTAGATTAGATGCAATAGAAAGTATTTGTAAGTCTCTTTCAAACATCGCCTCTTCCTGATTTACGAGTACTTTAGATACTTCCAGTGAAGGGTTAAGTGTGTAGAATAGCTCAGACAAATTTTGATTAGTGTTGTTCTTAATACTTAGAGTAGCCGTTGCAGCAAGTTCATCGCCTAAGTGAGAGATTTGAATATGATTGGAGATCACATCTGCATTGGCCTTTACAGACCATTCATTATTTACTTCAATCATGGCTTGACGATCTATTTCTATCCCTGATTGTTTGTTCCAAAGAGATACGAATAAGAAGGCAGAAATACCGCCAATGATCAATGTACAAACGGCAGCCAAGGGTTTAAAACTTCGCGTATTAGGAAGTCTATCCAAGAAGAAAGAAGCAGCAAAAAGAAACGCAATTCCAGCAATGAAATAAGCTCCTCGGTGCATTAATATGGTTTCCAAATTGCTAAACCCGATGATGTCAGAGGCTAATAGATTTAACCTAAAGGCCATGTAATCAAATATGTTATAAAACCTTGCGTGGAAATAGATAAGTTCAACACCAGATAATCCCAAAAGCAACACAATACTTATTGGCTGATTTTTTATTAGAGTGACCAAAAGGAAGGAAACTCCTGTAACAAAAACAATCGTAGGTATACTGGTAAGTAATGGATATGCTATAAAAGCAAGAGGATTGAAAGTGACCAGTGGATTGGTAATGTTTACAATGAATATAGGAATGAGTACAACGACATTTAGCAAGAAGAAAAGTTTGAAAATGGCGAATGCACGACCTAAGACATAATCTAGATTCGAAATAGGCCGGGCATAGAACACCTCATTGGTATCTATTTTCTTATTTTTGAGAATAACGCCAGTAGCTAAGAATATAACCGCTGCTGCTTGAGCAATACTTGACAGTACCATCGTAGCATAAGGCATTCCCCATGTGGAGCCTATCATCGACTGTCTGCCATCACTGAGCGCAGAAAAGGCAGCAATATTGAAAATGGTAATAAAGAAAAGCCCTGCTATGGCGAAGATTCTGAAAAACCAGTTTCTCCAAAGTACTTTGGACTCAAATTTGGCGATAGTCAATATGTTTTTTAAAGACATCATACCAGTGAAATTCCTAGTTTGTTTTCCATGAAGTATACATATGCGTGTTCCAGATTTGGCTCAATATTATATGCCTCAGCATGAGGTTTTTCATTGGCGATAAGCTGGGTTTCCCATTTACCTGAGGTTGGAATAGTGGAGATGACTGGATACTTATTTTTTAAGTCATTGAATTCTTCATTACTGAGAACTACTTGCCAAATGTGTTCTCTCACCTGATCTATCATTCCTTCAGGAGCTCCAGCAAACGCGACTTGTCCTTGATGTAGCATAGCCATATTATGACAGGTGCTACTGATATCACCTACAATATGCGTGGATAAAATGATGGTCACATCTTTTTGACTGAGATCGGACAAGATGTTTCTAAACCTAATTCTTTCTTCAGGATCAAGACCAGTAGTTGGTTCATCAATAACCAGCAGTCGTGGATTTCCAATCAAAGCCTGAGCAATTCCCAATCGACGCTTCATACCTCCCGAAAGTTTATTGGCTAACCGATCTCTCACATCCAATAAACCAACTTGATCAAGCATGCGATCTACTTCTATTCTTCGCTGTTTCTTTTTATGTAACGTGGATAGTTTAGCTGCATAGTCTAGAAACTCCCATGTCTTCAGTTTAGAGAAAAAAGTAAAATCTTGAGGTAAATAGCCAATCAAAGGTCTTATTTCATTTCTGTACTTATTTATGTCTTTTCCATCCATCAAAATGGTACCTCCTGAAGCTTTCTGAATGGTAACCAATGTCCGCATAAGGCTAGATTTTCCTGCTCCATTTGGACCTAGCAATCCAAACATGCCACTACCAATCTCCAAGTTGATGTCTTGGATAGCAGCATGGCCATTCGGGTATACTTTAGAAAGTCCTTTGATTTCAATATTCATATTACAGTAGAGTAGAGGGTCAACAGTCTTATTTTGTTACACTGTTCATTAGTCCATTATTCGAATGGAGCTTCCTTTGTCTTTTTTGAGCATCATTTCATCAACATCACTAGCATACACGCTAGAGCTATTTTCTAATGTACCTTCTAATCGTCGGATTTTTCCGTAAAGCCTGAGACTAGAGTCATCGACCTGAATAGATAGGGTATCGACTCTAGAAGCTGTCATTTCAAGTGTAGCATCAGAATTGGAATTCAAGATCAATCTTCCTATATCAACATCCTCTTCAAGATCAACTCTTCCATTGACTTGGTTAATGGATAGTCCAGGCTGCTTTATGTCTGATAATTCAACGTATGCTGATGATGAGGTAAAACCGGAAAATCCATCTCTAGGAACAAAAATTGAGAGGTCAAAATGATTTTCTTCATCGTTCATTTCGTTGATATAAAGCGTGTCGCCCTTCAATTCATACTTCAACTTTGACATCATGTCACCAGATTTACTTTTCATTTCAATTCTAGGCTTATTAGATCCACTCAGGTGTATCCATTGATTCAACCTGTCGTCAAACACCACGTATTTGATGCCGTCTAAAGAAATTGTTTCAGCGATGGAGTTTTTTTCGTTGAGAATTCTTGATTCTCCACTTATTCTGATTTCAGCAAATGCCATTAAAGTGTAAGTCAGAATAGTACCAAAGAAGATAATTAAAATTTTATTGCTCAATGTCATGATTTTGAGTTTAGGTTTTCTAGATGTTTTGCTAGTTCAGAAGAGGTGATTCCTAAGACTTCTGCATGATGTAAAAAGTCAGGCAATACTTTACTGAAGAAGTCTTGTTTCTTGC
>JBGCFL010000052.1:0-25355 GCA_045106975.1 Ekhidna sp.
AAAACTCCTTGATCAATATTACTTGCTATAATATGATCATGTCCTTTTTTTCTAGGACTTTGACGAATCACATAATTATCTCGTTCTTCTATCTCAGTGATAACCCATTCGTCTTCTATATCATTTGGCTCCAAATTCACCCAATCACCGACAGCAATAGGGTTAGTTACTTTTCTATTGTCTAGCTTAAATTTTCCCCTCAATCTAGCAATCCGAATTTCACCTCCTGCTTTTACCTCGTACCAAAGTCCTGTTGATTTTGTAATTAAGCCTCGCATTCCATTTTAATTAGCCAAAGGATTCCTCTATTAAGGCGAATGTAATATAAAAGGTCAACCACTTTAATGATTGACCTTTTATTCAAAAAATTGAATTTATTCTTTAGTTCAGAGAAAGGTATTCTGAGACACCATCTCTTGTCGCATTCATTGCCTGCTTACCTTGGTTCCAGTTAGCCGGACAAACTTCACCATGTTCTTCAACGTGATGCCATGCATCTACGATTCGCAACATTTCATCTACATTTCTACCTAATGGTAGATCGTTCACCGTTTGATGTCTTACTATACCTTGCTTGTCGATAAAGAAGGTTCCTCTGTATGAAATAGGTGCTCCTTCAAAGATCAAATTATCTTCTTCATCATATGTCCATTCGCCTGCTAACACTTCATAGTTTGAAGCTATCGTTTTAGCCAAATCAGAGACAATTGGGTAAGTAACTCCCTTGATCCCGCCATTTTTCTTTTCTGTCATCAACCAAGCTAGATGCGTTTCTTCTGAATCACAAGAGACTCCAACTACAGCCACTCCTCTTTTTTCAAATTCAGCTAGTCTTTCTTGAAAAGCATGAAGTTCGGTAGGGCATACAAAAGTGAAATCCTTAGGATAAAAGAATAGCATTACTTCCTTATTTCCCACGAATTGCTTCAATGAAAAATCTTGCACTATTTCTGTTCCATTTACCACTGCTGGCGCGCTGAAATTAGGCGCTTTCTTTCCTACTAAAGACATGTAGAATAATAAGTTTATAAGTTTACAAATCAATTTTTAGGCTCTATTATAAGCCTACTTTCGTCCAGAGCGCGAAGTTAATTCGACCAACAGTCATAATGAATGGATTGTTTCCAATTAATTACATTTAATAATTATCTAGATTTACGCCAATACTAATTATCAAATAATGAAACAGATAAGAAAACTACTATTTGCCCTACTCGCCTCACCTTTCTTGTATTCCTGCGGAGAAGCTGGTGTTGGTTTTGATGTTGCCGCTGAGCTACCTATAGATATAGGTACTATGGAAATACCTCTACAAGGTGCAGGTGCTGAAGTAGACATTGATGCAGAATCAATTTCATTTAGCTATAGTCTCTCGGATGTTGATGGATTCGATGATGCACTAGATGAATTAAATAGTGCAGGAGCAGAAGTGTTCTTAATTGGAATAGCATACGAGTTTTCAGGAGTTAATGATGCTACTGATACGTATGATGAGAAGGTTGAAATACAGTCTATAAGAATGGAATTCACAGGAATTTCTGATGTCATAGAAATCGCATTTCCCGGAGGAGATTTAGATAACATTTCAAAAACAGATATGATTATCAGTGATGATCTTAAAGAAGAAATCACAAATAGATTGGAAAGTGGTCAAGACTTGGGCGTAGATTTTATTTTCGACATTGGAACAATTACAACTCCAATAAATAATGAGATACTAGACTTTGACATTAAAGTCTATTTTGATGCTGCTATCAGAGTAAGAGATATCGCCAACTAAAAAAATTAAGCAATGAAAAAACATATAATAATTACACTAATTGCTATTGCACCATTTGCGGGCAAAGCACAGATAGATTTTGGGTCTTTTCTTGAGGCAGGAACAGCAGATGCTGAAAAACTGATGGAAGGTTATTTGGAACCAGTCTTTCTTGGACTTGGTTACGGAATTAATAGTGGATGGTACAACACAGCCAAGCCTCATAAGTTATTAGGCTTTGACATTACTCCTACTGTTACATTCGCTAATGTCCCTGATGCTGGTCAATTTTTTACTATTGATAATTCAGAGTATACTAACCTAAGAGTGGTTCCAACTATTGAAGGCGAACTGATTACGCAAGCACCTACTTTGCTCGGACCAAATCTACCAAATGAAAGACTTCCTTTTTTGGAATACACTGCCGATGATGGTACATCTGTAAGAATAAGTGCGCCGACAGGTTTGGGAATGGATGAAGTTCTTCCTTTTAATGCTATGCCTTCTGCCATGGTGCAAGTAGGAGTTGGTTTGGTAAAAGGGACTGAACTAAAACTAAGAATAGTGCCGCAACAAGAAACCGATGATTTCGCATTTGAAATGTTTGGAATAGGTATTATGCATGATCTAAAGCAATGGGTACCTGGATTCAAACAGCTTCCTATTGATGTTTCAGGTTTTGTAGGTTGGAATAGAATGACCGCACAGTTTTTCTTAGATCCTGATGGTGCTCCAGATCAAATTGCACAATTCACCACTGGCGGCTTTACAATGCAAGGACTAATTTCTAAGAAAATTGCATTTATTACGCTCTTTAGTGGGATAGGTATCGCAAATACTCGAACGACATTCGACTTACTAGGAAGATACGATACAGAAAATGCAGGCACATTTACTAACCCAATAAGCTTTGACTATGCATCTACAAGTCCCAGAATAAATGTTGGTTTTAGAATGAAGCTATTGATTTTAACCATTCATGCTGATTATGCTATTCAAAAGTATAGCACATTAACAACAGGCATTGGTATTAGTATCAGATAGCACATACTCCATAAATGAAGAAAAGCCCCGTCAAAAACGGGGCTTTTTCTTTTTCTGCCGAAACAGGTGTATGAATAAATTTGTGTTATGCAATAGTAAATACCCTTAAAAAGCAAAAGGTAACCTTACCTATAGAAAAAAATGAAAAAAGTTTTATTCGTATGTCTTGGCAATATTTGTAGATCACCTTTAGCCGAAGCTATTTTCAATGAAAAAATAAAGCAAAAAGGACTTTCTAATCAGTTTAAAGCTGATTCTGCAGGCACAGCTAATTACCATGTAGGCGAGCAACCAGATCAAAGATCAATTGACATTTCTTTATCCCATGACGTTCCTATTGATCACAAAGGACAGCAATTCAAGAAAAGACTTGCTAGTCAATTTGACTATTTAGTAGCAATGGACAACTCTAATCTTCAAAACATGATCTCTGAAATCGGAAGCAAGCCATCTTTTCTATTTCTTATGAGGGATTTTGATCCTGATGGAAAAGGACTGGATGTTCCTGACCCCTATTATGGAGGTTTGAATGGATTTGAAAATGTATATCAAATATTGGATAGATCAATTGAAGAATTGATTGTCTACCTTAATGAATAATTATCTGTTTTATCAGTCTTTCTCAAACATACTTACTTCCAATCCAGGAACTATCCTGCAAGCATTCTTATAGTATAGCTTCATTAGCACTTGATCAGACAATCCTAACCCATACATCTTCCAGTAAGCATGGTATTTTTTGTAATAGGGAAAATACTCATCATCCGTTTCAAGTACTCGGAAATAAGTCCAAAACTCTTCAGGGTTATATGAATCCTTACCAAAGACTAAACGGTCTTGATACTTCTCAAAGAAATCATTTGCTCTTTTTGGCTGACGCCCAAACTCGGCAATCACTGCCCCTATCCCAAAAAGGACATTTGAATACATGTCTAAATGTTCTCCAGCTTTATCAAGGTCATTTGCCATCCACCCCATGTGCGCATTGATGAATGTAGTATTAGGGTGTTTTTTAAACACATTATGCTGTTCTGCTATTATCTGCTCAAATGGAGCAGGATTATCCTTCCCTCTTTTTCTTCCCGGTCTTAGCTTAAGTTCTAACCACCTTTCATTGTTCGCATCCATAGGCTGCCAAAACTGTGCAGGATCTGCCGAGTGAATCAACACAGGAATACCAAGCTCACCACATTTAGCCCAAACAGGGTCTAATCTTGGATCATCTACAGCTACTCTTTCTCCATTCACATCTTTATTTCTTAGCCCTAGACTCTTGTATATTTTAAGGCCTTTCGCCCCTGCAGCAACGTCTGCTTCCAGTTCTTTCACAGCTTTTTCCGTCCAGCCATCAGTCCCAATATCTTTAAAAGAAACATTGGTGAATACGATGATCTTGTTAGGTGCTTCGCCCTCAACTCGCCTCACCATTCCAGCCAAGTATTCAGGTGTCCCAATATCCCCAGCAGCACGATCAAATCCTCTTCCACTTAAATTAATCATGGCGCCCATATTTAGCTCTTCCATTTCTTCCACGAGATTTCCTATCTTCTCTTTCGTGAGATTCCATTGATGACTATGAATGTCCACAAATGGAAATTTTGCTCTTTTTATAGGGTTTTCAGGCACAACGAGAGTGGATGGTGGATTGTATTCTTCAAACCCCATTTCTTGAACTGAATCGTCTTCTTGAGCAAGAGACTGAAATACAAATAGACTTGTGATAAGAATAAATACTTTGCGCATATAATTTGGTTTTCTTAAGACAATAATACGGAGAGAAAACTGGAATAATCAAGTCATTTATATAATTGGTCTCACAATAGGACGAGCATCGCTAATTTAGCGGCATGTCTAAACCAAACTTTGACGATATCTACATGGAGTTGGCGGTAAACCTGGCCAAACGTTCACATTGCATCAAAAGGCATGTGGGAGCCGTGCTTACAAAAGACACTCGCATCATATCCATAGGATACAATGGTCCTCCTTCTGGCACTCACAACTGTGATATAGAATGGCCAGAAACTGGATGTCCGAGAGACTCTAAGGGGAGTTGCTCTTTAGCTCTTCATGCAGAGCAAAACGCCATACTTTATGCTGTCAAAAACAAAACTGATGTTGAGGGAGCCACACTTTTTGTTACATTATCCCCATGTATTGCTTGTGCACGCATCATTTATACAATGAAAATTGCTAAGGTGATTTACCTCAAATCATACGCAGAATATAAAGGTATAGCCAATGATGAAGGCGTTGACTTTCTAAAGAGGTTTGGAGTGGAGGTAGAAAAATATGAAGGTAGTCTGGAAAATGTAAGCGAACTGGTGTAAGGAAAATGAATTAAAAAAACCCTCAACAAGACCATTTACTTGAAGAGGGGCAATCACCACTACTCAAAAATTTTAAAAATCTCCACCATCAAAATCTCGATCATCTCCATCTCTTCGCCCTCCTCTTTCTTTTTTCTGATTAAGTCTATAGGTGAACGAAAGCACTGCTGTAGGGCCTCTTCTCCTTTGAAATTGCGACTCTGAAGTGAACGTTTCTGTGATAGTTTCCCCTCTATATTTTCTTGAATTAAAAAGATCTCTTACACTCATAGAAATGGTTCCATTATTTTTCAACACATCTTTCGATAAGCCTAAATCTAAGCTATTGATTGATTTCCTTGTTCCTTGAGGAGTGTTTTGAGGAGCTCTGTACCACCATGTCATTTGCGCATTGATCAATTTACTATTTCGATAAAATGCTCCCATCCTTCCTGAAAAAGTAGTAGCCTCCGCAGATAGGGTTTCTCCTCCGTCAATTTGAGAATTGTAAAAATTCACATTACTTGTGATCCTGAATTGTTTGGTAAAATCATGATTAATATTGGCTTCAACTCCAATGGCGTCTTCCACCGCTAAGTTCTCTGGTCTACGTATAGTAACCCCTTCTTCCTCTCCGGGTATTTGAATCCTCTGAACTACTCCAGTTGTGTGACGGTAATATAATCCAGCGTAAATGCTAGTAGATTTTCTATTTTGTAATAAACCTACCTCATAAGAATCTGTAAACTGAGGCTGTAATGTAGGATTGCCAGTGTATAAGCTAAGCGGATTACTATAGGTTAAAAATGGATTAAGGTTTCTAAATCTTGGTCGGCTAATTCTTCGACTATAGCTCACCTGCAGTGAGGATATTTCATTGTAATTATAGCTTATGTTGGCACTAGGAAAGAATGAAAGGTAATTCTGCGCATTCGAAGAATCACTTAACTGGGTGGGAGCTTTTAAGAGCGTCTCCAAATTGGTGTTTTCTACTCTTAGTCCAATCTGCCATGAGATTTTTTCCTTTTTATTACTCAGCATGCCATAACCAGCAAAAACCTGCTCATCAAAATTGAACTCATTGGTTAGGTTAACGACCTCTTCAAATTCACCATTACTAGTAGAGTCAGATTCTACCATATAATTGTTGAAAATACTTCTATCGGTATACCTAAAGCCGACTTCCAGTTTTGCGTTTTCTCTAAATGGATGAATGTAATCTAACTGTGCTAGTACCTGATTCTCGCCATTATTATTGCTTGAATTTTGGATAAGGTTATCTATAGATCCATTTGTGAAAGTAGTCACATCATCGAATGCAGATATCTCCGTTTCCTCACTATCTCTAAATTGAAAATTGGCCGAAAGCTTTTGACCTTCAGTATCAAAACTTCTATTAAAAAGTAATTCGTACTGCCAATTTAGATCATTCTCATCCTCATTATCAATTCTAAGTCGTTCTGCAAAAAGAGCTCTGTTCCCATTCAAAAATGAGTAAAAAGTCTCTGTGGTATTTTCCTGATCCGAATTTCTGTAAGAGGCAGATAGAGTCAATACATTCTTAGGATTGAAATAAATATCAGACCCAAAGCGAACGTTTTGCGAAACACCAATTCGCTCTCTATCATTGATTTGATCAATGTAGTAGGTTGTGTCTCTGGCTGGATTATTAAAAAAATTATTAGTGAATCCCTCTCCTGGAGATCTTCTTCTAGTTATACCATAGTTCACAAACCAGTTAATCCATCCTGTCCTGTAATTGACATTGACGCTAGCTCCATTATTTGCAGGCAAACCTCCTTGCACTTGAAAGCTTCCATTAAAACCCTTTGCTTTTTCCTTTTTGAGGATAATGTTAATTATGCCCGCACCACCTTCAGCATCATATCTCGCAGATGGATTTGTGACAATCTCAACTCTCTCTACTAAATTCCCTTGAAGTTGCTGGAGTCCACCACTTCCAGAAAGTCCAATAAGACCTGAAGGCTTACCATCGATCAATATTTGCACATTTTCACTACCTCTAAGCGAAACGTTTCCATCCACATCCACTTCCAACGAAGGAAGGTTGGCTAGCAGATCTGCGGTACTCCCTCCTAGGTTACTGAGGTCTTTTCCTATATTATAAACTTTCTTGTCAAGAGCTAACTCCATTTGCGTTCGCTCTCCTTGAACCACCACTTCTTCAAGCAATCGTTCATCTTGTTTCACCTTGATTTGGCCTACATCATATAGCTGCTTCTCTCTATTTAATGTGACACCAGAAATTGTCTTAGTTTCATACCCCATAAATTGAATGACCATATATAGTTTTCCTGGTCTTGACTGAATACTAAATTCTCCTTTCACATCAGTTAGTCCACCTGTAACCAATGAAGAATCTCTTTCAGAAAAAATACTGACCGTAGCGAATTCCACAGGTTGATTCGAACTTGACTCGATCAACTGTCCTTTGATTAAAAAGGTTGGCCTCTCTCCTTGTCCATTTGGTCTGCCTCTTTCTTGCGTTTGGGCAAACAAAACGCCCACTACAGTAAGAATTACAAGTATTGATCTTTTATTCATGCTTCAATATTAGAACAGTATTTTGATGCATTTTTGACGAGATTCTAAAGCAATTCTGAAGTTTTATGAAAATCAACTTTTACAGAATGAAGCTTCTCTGAATACTTGTATGAAATAGAGTATTGATAGAGATCGCATACTCTTTTGACAATGGCCAGTCCTAAGCCCATTGAGTTACTGCTTTGATTGGATTTTTTGAATCGTTGAAACAGTTCTGATGGATTACCCTCAATAGCAGGACCGGTATTAGAGATGATTAAGCTATCCTTAGTAAGCTTCAAAGTGATATTCCCTTTCTCTGAATTATGACGAATGGCATTATTAAGCAAGTTGGTAAGTAATAGCTCAATCAATACATCGTCTACCTTTGTAAAAACCTCCTTCTCAATCTCTATTTTCATTTCTATTGATTTGAGAGAAAGTAATTCCTTAAATTCTTCAACCATCAAGGTGATAGTCTTCGATAGATTAACATTTGTTACATTTCTAAATTCATTGTTATCAATTTTCGTTAGAAGAGAGAGAGAGCTACTTAAATTACTGAGTCTTCTAATTGTGTTTTGAGCTGAATTTACTTGATTAATCTGTTCCTCTGTCAAGTTATCAGCATCCATCAATACCTCCATCTTTCCTTGAACGATAGCCAAAGGAGTCTGTAACTCATGTGATGCATTCTCAGAAAATTCTTTCAATGACTGATAATCCGACCTGACTTTGTCTGTCATTTCTGTAAGAAACTGATTTAATCTCTTAAATTCTGACACTCTTGATTTGGGAAATTTCATATCCCCTTCGCTACTAGAAAGAGAGAAGTTCCTAATAATGGAGAGGGTATTATTAAATGGCTTTAAAATAAAGTATGAAGCAAAAAAACCTATAATTAATACTGCTGCCAACAATATAAGGTACATGGTAACTAAAGATTCAACTAGTCCATCTATTATATCGTCTTTCTCTATGATGATGTCGTACAGACTTATTAAATAACTTTTTCCATTGATATTTTTGATCACATCTAGTTTAAGATGAGGCTCCAATCTTTCGAGCTGAGAGTGCATTACTAGGGTGTCTGAAAACATCTGCGACTCCTCTTTATATTCATCTAAAGGAATCACTACCATTTTTCTCCACTTTATACTATCTGTTGGATTCCTCCTTTCAATCAACCTTTCAGCTCTATCTAAACGCTCAATAAGGAACCTTCTTTGCTCAAAATCAACTTCTCTTATCATGATATCGAGACTAATAAAGCCTCCAATCAGAAAAACAATGAGGGATACAAAAACAAATAGTATAGTAATTCTCGCTACTAAATTCATGATTCATCTTTCATTTTATATCCAACTCCGTAGACCGTTTTGAAGTAATCATTTCCTCCAGCTTTTACTATTTTCTTTCTTAAATTTTTTATATGCTGATAGACAAAATCAAAGGAATCTGCGGCATCCATATAATCTCCCCAGAGGTGTTCCGCTATTGCTTGCTTTGTGAGAAGCCTATTTTGATTGACTATGAAGTAATGTAATAATTCATACTCCTTACGAGTCAAATCCAGCACCTCTCCATTTACTAATCCTTCCCTTGTTTCTAAGTTAATTTCAACCTCCTTGAAGCTGAGGGAATTGGAGCCTTGTTGCAATCGTCTTCTGTATATAGCTTTCGCTCTTGCGTTTAACTCCGCTAAATGAAATGGTTTTGGCAAGTAATCATCAGCTCCTAAGTCTAACCCTAAAAGTTTGTCATTCAGGGCATTTTTTGCTGATATTATCAATACACCAGTCTTAGACTTTGTCTCCTTAATCATTTTAAGTAGTGAAAGTCCGTCTCCGTCAGGAAGCATTAGATCTAGCAGAACTACATCATAATCAAAAGCATAGAGCTTTTCTGATGCTTTTGTTAATGAATAGGCCACTTCGCAGATATCACCTTCCTTAGAAAAGTAACTTTGAATACTGCTAGCTAGCTCTACTTGATCCTCGACAAGTAATAACTTCATTCGACAAACCTAAAAGAGCATTTTGATGGAATTCTGATTTTTTAGACAACATTCACTTCACGCTCTAGATCTATTCCGTATTTGCTTTGAACTGAATTGATAATCTCATTGGAAAGTTTGAAAATATCCTTACCCCTTCCCTTGCCATGATTAACAAGAACTAATGCTTGCATATCATGCACTCCAATATCTCCATTCCTATACCCCTTCCATCCTGCATGTTCTATTAACCAGCCAGCCGGTACTTTTACGCTATCGTTATCAATTGGGTAACAGCCTATGTTAGGAAACTGAGCCTTCAATGCTTCAAAATGTAATTTTTCAATAATAGGATTTTTAAAAAAACTCCCGGCATTTCCTAACTCAAGTGGATCGGGAAGTTTTGATTGTCTTATGTTAATAACAGCCTGAGACACATTTTTAAGAGTAAGTTCATCAACTCTCATTTCTTCCAATGTTTGTTTGAGATTACCATAAGATAAATTGAATATAGGCTTCTTATTAAGTGAAAAGAAAACCTTCGTGATAACAAACTTGTCTTTCAACTCTCCTTTAAAAATGCTAGAACGGTAACCAAACCTACAATCTTCCTTAAAGAAAGTAACTGTTTTTCCTGTAGCTATTTCGTAAGCTTCTAAAGAATGGAAAACTTCTTTGAGTTCTACTCCATAAGCTCCAATATTTTGCATTGGAGCTGCTCCTACTGTTCCTGGAATAAGTGAAAGGTTTTCAACTCCACCAAACCCCTTATCTACAGACCAAAGAACAAACTGATGCCAACTCTCACCACCACCAGCAGAAACTAAGACATCCTCGTTCGTCTCTTTATGAATTGAAATTCCTCTTATCTCATTTTTAGCCACAATTCCTGTAAAACCTCTGGTAAAAAGAACATTTGATCCTCCGCCAAGAATCATTTTCTTTTGACTTCTGAATCTACTTGATTGGTAAATTTCATCTAAGTCACCAACAGAATCAACTATGGCGAGATAGCCTGCATTTTCGTCAAGACCAAATGTATTGTATGGCTTCAAAGAAGCATTTTGCTGAACTATCAAAATAGGTATTATTTGAGTTCGTAAACTACCTCACCTCCAATAATAGTCATTGTCACTTTTGTGTTTAAGATATCATCTTCCGGAATCGTCATAATATCTCGATCTAGTATTGTCACGTCTGCCCATTTACCAATCTCTATACTTCCTTTCATATCTTCTTGAAAAGCACCATAAGCAGCATCCAGCGTATATGATCTTAAGGCCTGTTCTCGAGTCATTTTCTGGGTTGGTTCATAGCCTCCATCAGGATTTCCCTTTAGTGTTCTTCTACTTACTGAAGCATATAAGCTTGCAAAAGGATTAATAGGCTCTACTGGAGCATCGGTACCGTTAACAATCTTTGCTCCAGATTGTAATAGATCCTGCCACATATATGCTCCCCACTCTATTCTTTCTTTTCCTAACCTATCGATAGCCCATGGACGGTCAGAAGCCATATGAATGGCTTGCATTGCAGGAATTACACCCATTTCTGCAAATCTTGGAATATCATCTGGATGGAAATGCTGAGCATGTTCTATTCTGAATCGTGATTCCTTTGGAGCTCCTTCCGGGTAAAGATTAAATGTGCGCTCATATATGTCTAATACCTCTTGATTAGCTCTATCTCCAATTGCGTGAATACAAACCTGAAACCCAGCTTTATAAGCCTGAGCCGTTACGCTCTCTATTGCTTCCATAGGCATTACATTGTGACCATGCACACCGGGAGCATCTGTGTATTCTTCTAACAACCAGGCCCCTCGAGATCCAAGCGCACCGTCTGCGTAGAGTTTTACAGACCGAACCGAAAGTTGACCATCATATAAATTATGCTCAATTCCATTTGCGAAATAATTATCAAGTAGTTCTTGATCCCTTCCTGTGAGCATTACATATAGCCTCAATTTCAATTCATCATTTTCAGCAAAAGCTTTAAACAAATCAATATCTTTTTGATTTTGACCCGCGGTATGAAATCCTGTAATTCCATTTTTAAAACATTCTTCAAGAGCCAATTTCAGCGCTTGTGTCGCATCTTCGTCTGTCGATTCAGGGATGACTTTTCCAATTAGTCCTTGGGCAGTCTCATTAAAAATCCCTGTAGGCTGATTTCCTATACTTTTAAAGATTTCTCCTCCATCTGGTTGAGGTGTATTACTGTTTACATTAGCTACCTCCATTGCCTTCGCATTCGCCAGAGCAGCATGACCACTAGCGTGTTTCAAATAAACAGGGTGATTTGGAACTGCCTCACTTAATAAATCATGAGTTGGAAATCCGTTAGTTAGCTCAGGTTGTTCTGTCCATTTATCTTGATGCCAACCTCTTCCTAATATCCATGTTCCTTCCGGCATATTTCTAGCCCTTTCAGAAACCATATCTACTACTTCTTGATAGCTTTTTGTTTCCATCAAATCCAAGTTTACAAGATTATACCCAACACCCATGATATGGGCATGACCTTCTATTAATCCTGGAACAATTGTTTTCCCTTCTAAATCCACCGTTTGAGTTGATTCTCCGACAAAGTCCTCAACCCCCATTTTAGAACCCACATATAAAAATGTATCTGCTTTGATTGCAATAGCCTCAACAGTAGGGTTTGCATCATCCATAGTGTAGATCGATGCATTGATCAAAATCATATCAGCAGCTATTGATGGCTTGTTTGTAGTCTGACATGAATAGATAATGAATGCTAAAAGTAAGAATTTTAGTAATCTCATAGTTAGGTATATTTTCTTAAAGCCTAAAGTTAATTTAATGAACGAATTATCAATTGATTTTATCTAAATTTGCGCTCCGTTCCAAAAAGGAACATCCTTATTTTTAGGAATTGTTTAATAAAAGCTTTTCGATATTGACTTCAATCGAATAGTGTATCAAAATTAGAAGTTATCTATAATATGGCTAAGAAAGAAGAAGCGCCAAAGACAGAAAAAGAAACTACGTCAAAGGCATCAACTGCTAAGAAAGCTACAGAAGCTAAAGCAGAAACAAAAAAAGCAGAAGAAGTAAAGGAAGAAACACCTGCAAAAGCAGAAGCGAAACCTAAAAAAGAAGCTGCAAAAAAAGAAGCATCTAAAGAGGCGAAAGAAGAAAAAGTAGAAGCTAAAGCAGAAGAGCCAAAAGCTGAAACGAAAGAAGTAAAAGAAGAGGCTCCAAAATCAGAAGCAAAAGAGGAACCAGAAGCTAAAAAAGAAAAGAAATCATATCCTGAGCCTGAGCCTATGGAAGATTACGATTTCGATAGCGATGGATTCGACGATGAATACTCGAAAGAGGATCGTGCTTCGATGGAAGCTATGTATGCTGATACATTGACTGAGATCAGTGAAAAAGAATTAATTGATGGGCATGTTGTTGGAATTACTGACAGAGATGTAATTGTAAACATCGGCTTCAAATCTGACGGACTTGTTGCATTATCTGAATTCAGAGATGTGAAAGATCTTAAAGTTGGAGATGAAGTTACTGTCTATATAGAGGAGCAAGAAAATGCTAATGGGCAGCTTGTTTTATCTAGAAGAAAAGCGAAAATTGTTAAAGCTTGGGAAGCAATCCAAAGCGGTCTTGACAATGATGACATCATCGAAGGTTTTGTTAAAAGAAGAACAAAAGGTGGTCTTATTGTTGACGTTTATGGTGTTGAAGCATTCCTTCCAGGATCACAAATTGATGTGAAGCCTATTAGAGACTTTGACGTTTTCGTTGGTAAGTCCATGGAGGTGAAAGTTGTTAAAATCAACTACACTAATGATAACGTTGTTGTTTCTCATAAAGTCCTCATCGAGAAGGATCTTGAAGAGCAAAAAGCTGTTATTCTTAATAACCTTGAAAAAGGTCAGGTACTTGAAGGCGTTATTAAAAATATGACCAACTTCGGTGTATTCATCGATCTAGGTGGTGTAGATGGACTTCTTCATATCACAGACATCAGCTGGGGACGTATCAACCATCCAGAAGAAGTGCTTAATCTTGATGAGAAAGTAAATGTTGTTGTTCTTGACTTTGACGATAATAAGCAAAGAATTTCTCTTGGCATGAAGCAATTGACTGCTCACCCATGGGATTCTCTTGATACTGCTATTGATACAGGATCAAAAGTGAAAGGTAAGATTGTAAATGTTGCTGATTATGGCGCATTCCTTGAAATCATACCAGGAGTTGAGGGTCTTATTCACGTTTCTGAAATGTCATGGTCTCAGCACTTGAGAAACCCATCTGACTTCATCAATGTTGGAGACGAAATCGAAGCAGTAGTTCTTACTATTGATAGAGAAGAAAGAAAAATGTCTGTTGGCATCAAGCAATTGACTGAAGATCCTTGGACTAAACAAGATGTTCTTACCAACTACGCTGTTGGGACTGATCATAAAGGAACTGTAAGAAACCTAACGAACTTCGGATTGTTCATTGAGCTTGAAGAAGGAATTGATGGTTTGGTACACGTTTCAGATCTTTCTTGGACTAAGAAAATTAAGCATCCATCAGAATACGTGAAAGTTGGCGAAGAGCTTGAGGTAAAGGTAATGGAACTTGACGTTGAGAACAGAAGATTGGCATTAAGCCATAAGCATTTGGAAGAAAACCCTTGGGACACTTTCGAAACTGTCTTTACGAAAGGATCTTTACATAAATGTACTATTACTGGTTCTGGTGATAAGTTCGCTACGTTGGAACTTCCTTATGGTCTTGAAGGTCAGGTAATGACTAAAAACCTAAAGAAAGAAGATGGATCTAATGCTTCTGAAGGTGAGACTTTAGAATTCAAAGTATTAGAATTCTCTAAAGATGATAGACGAATCGTTCTTTCTCATACATCTGTATGGGATAAGGAAGCTGAGCAACCAAAAGAGCAAGCTCAAAAAGCAGCTCCTTCAGGTAAGAAAGGAAACACACTTGATAAAATCAATAAAGAAGTTGAGAAATCGACTTTAGGTGATTTATCTGCTCTTTCTGCTTTGAAAGATAAGATGCAAGGAGATACTCCTGCTGAGAAAAAGAAAGCAGCTCCAAAAGCGAAAGCTAAGACTGCTAAAAAAGAAGATAAAGAGTAAAATCTTTTGAGATATAAACAGGTCATTGCAGTAGTGGTGACCTGTTTTTTTATACTTTTGCAAAAGATAATCTGGCGCTATGGCCGAGCGGCTAGGCAGAGGTCTGCAAAACCTTCTACAGCGGTTCGAATCCGCTTAGCGCCTCTAAAACCAACCTATAAAGGGTTGGTTTTTTTTATGTCCAACAAATCAATATGGATTTGCAACAATCCAAAGGATAAAATGATTTTTAGTATTCTCGAAAATTAAAAATAACCGTGCATCAAATGTGCAATATGTACGCAAATACTTCGGATCTTCTTGATATTTAAATCAAATCACTTCCCAGGTATGATCAGATAGCAATTGTACTTCCGCTTCAAAAGCTGCATAAGGAAAGCCCCCTCCCCACTCATCCGGACCAATTAATGAGAGTAAATCATCTCCATTTTTCTTCAAATACAAAAAATATTTTTTTCCTATTACAGGTTGAAAAGGTATCGAGGACTCATATATCCTCTCAGAAATATCTAATCTTCTTTTTAAACTATTTGCCTGATCAATTAAGATCTGCATTTGATCATAAAGCTGTCTGAATTGTCTATCAGTCTGATCATGCATAGCAGCAACAGCATTCCCTTTAATTCTTCCCTTATCCTCAGGCTTTATAATTGCACTACCAGCATGATGAGCATATTCTATCAAGCCAGGTAAGTCGCTTACTTTGTCTCTTTCTTTATCAAGATCTATTTTTGATATATCTATTTTTTCACTCATGAAGTAGACTCTTTTTTCTCTTTTGCTCCTGGCCAAGTAGTTCTTTGACTGAAATCTCTTGCAATCAAAACAAGGATGACGATAAAAATTATCGCTCCAATTAAGAAATATTTCTTAGACTTTGTCATAGTTTGATAATGAACCACCAAATTTGTGAAATAGTTTTAAAAAATCATATGATAGTAGAAGGTAAGATCACGGAGAAGTTTGACACTCAGACGATCAAAGAGACATTTAAGAAAAGAGAATTTATTCTAGAATTTGCTGAAAACCCTCAGTACCCAGAGTTTATCAAGTTTGAATTAATTCAAAGCAACTGCGAGCAATTAGATTCCATCAATGTTGGCGATGATGTCGCAGTTAATTTTAATTTAAAGGGGAGAAAGTGGACTGATCCAAAAGGAGAAGTAAAATATTTTAATAGTCTGCAAGCATGGAGAGTTGATAAGAAGACGGTCTCTTCAGCTGCATCTTCTCCATCAGGAGATACTCCACCCCCACCTACTCAGGAGTGGATGAAGGAAGATTTTTCAAAAGATGATGACTTGCCTTTTTAACGTTTTTTTCTGAAGGTAATCGGAATGTATTCCTCAGTGGGTAAACCTATGTGGGTTAAATCCCAGCTCTTATCATAGCTATTCACCAAATGACGAATACATTCCACCCTATCTTCTTTAGGGTAAGGACAATCATCCCAATTAAAAATTTCAACTCTATAGTGATATTGTTTTTTAACTCCGTTGACACGAACTTCAACTTCAATATCTTGTTCTTCGTTTAATTGTGGTATATCTATTCCAATGATTCCCATAGTAATATATGTTAGTTTATTTTTTAATTGCAAATAGTATACCTGAAATTGTAACCTGTTATTTTTCAACACGTTAGCAAATATTCGTATGTTTGAAAAAAATCGAAATCGGACAGTATCTTGTTCATATTCAATCATTTTGTTTGGAACAATTCTGATAGCTATTACTTGCTCAAATTGTGCTAACAAAAAGGAGCGCCCCTCACCACTAAGAGCAGATAGCACTTCTGTTGGTGACACTTCAATCAAGCTTGAATACAGCAGTCCCAGTGTTAGAGGCAGAGAAATCTTTGGTATTGGATCTGGCTATCTGGTGCCCTACAAGTCTTTATGGAGAACTGGGGCAAATAAATCATCCTCTATCTCAATTAATCAAGACATAATAATTGACTCTACTCGAGTATCAAAAGGAACTTACTCCATTTTCACCATACCCGATGCTAAAACATGGATAGTAATATTTAATAAAGATTCGGAGCAATGGGGGTCTACATACTATCAAGATTCTCTTGATGTTTTCAGAAAAAGGGTTGGAATAACTCGCACCAAAGATTTGAAAGAGAAAATGCGATTTTATATAAAAAATGATTCTCTAAAATTTGAATGGGAATATATAAGGTGGGGTATTCCAGTAACTAGTCTTTAAGAATCTCTGCTATTAATCTAATTTTCAATTTTGACATCTCTGTTATGACATCTTCGCAACCTTGAAGAAGAAATCTTTTTTTCATTACTTTCGGATCAAAAAAACCAATGTAGACATCTTCATTTTCTTCCCATACCAATATTTTCATCGGTAAGTCTAAGGCTGTTGTCTGCCGACAATGAATCAACTTTATCATCAGATCCGGATCTTCAAAAAGGATCATTCTAGTAGGAGCCATATTGATTCCTCTTTCTTTAGCAATAGCATCATGTGATACTGTTTCGAAATAGACAAGATCTTTTGATTTGATGGCTTCTACTATTTTCATTACTGTAGTGTCAACAGAATTAGCAGTTCTATAGATCGTTAGATTCTGAGAATACAATGTTGAAATAAAGAAGAAAGAAAGCAAGACTAGAATAGTTCTTTGAAATTGCATTTTTATGCGAGATTTTCTCTTTGTTCAATTGACTTGCAAAAGTAGGTCTTATTGATTTTTTCGACGTTCTATTTCGACAAAACCATTAAACCAATTGATAATCGATAAGGAAGCATTATTTTTACTAATAATAAAGTTTAGTAAAAAAACGAATGAAGATTTCTGCGAAGCTGACCATTTTATGCCTATTCCTAGTTTTATCTACAGCTGGTATACTATCATTTTTTGCAGATATTAAAGTTGCAAAAACTCTTAAAGATGAAATTGTAGCCAGTATAACTCAGCAATCAAAAGGCATTAGTTCAGATATTGGAAGATTTATGTTTTCACGTTTGAATGATGTTAGAATGGCAGCAAAAAATCCGTATTTCAAATCGACTGGATCAAGCAGCGAAGAAATAACTAAACGTCTGCAAGAATTAGAAAACCTCAATGACTTATATTATTCATTTTCATTCTTCGACAAGAACCGATTTAGAATAGCAGATAGCAAGCGCCTTTCCATTGGAAAACAACATGCAAATGACCTCTACTGGGGGAAATTAAGGAACGGGCAAGATGCCGCAGTGGATGTCTCAAAATCAGAATCTGTTGGTAGAGTTGTGATGCATTTTGCTGCAAATGTTGAATCAGACCAAGGCGTTCTTGTAGGGAGAATTCTAGTTAATGAGTTATTTAAGGTGGTAGGTGAGTTTTCTCTCAGCGCTGATAGTTCAAGGAGATTAGACATACATTTAGTTGATGATAAAGGAACAATTCTTTACTCAAACACCACTCCATCAAAAATTCTGAATGAGACTTATTCAAATTTTGATTTAGTAAAAAATATAGAGCAAACTGGTGTTACATTTTTAGAAACGGAAGATGACCTTTACTTTGTTTCAAGAGAAACTAATTACCTATCGTTTTCTGGCAATAACTGGACTCTAGTACTAAGTATTCCTAAGGAAAGGGCTTATGCTCCCTTAAATCAAATTAGAACACAAATATTGTATACAGTCATTCCTGTTGTATTAGTATCCGTCATCTTCGCTCTGATCGCTGCTAACATTTTTGTTAGACCGATCGTCCAATTAAGTAAGGCCGCCGAAGAAATTGGAAAAGGAAAATTAAACACAAAAATTCCGATAAAAACTAATGATGAAGTAGGTACGCTTGCAAAACAATTATCTAAAATGGGTAACGGATTTTACAAACAAATAAAGGACCAGCGTATACTTAATAAAAAACTCCATATTCAGACCAAGAAGATGGTAAATCAAAAAAATCAACTTGAGTTTTACTCTTCTCAAATAACAGATAGTATTAGCTACGCTGAAAGAATCCAAAGAGCGACACTACCTCCAACTCATACTCTTCAAAGTGTTTTCCCAGAATCTTTTGTCATGTACAAACCAAAAGACCTGATCGGTGGAGATTTCTACTGGTTTGAAAAAATTAGAAAAGGAAATAATGAGTACATGATAATTGCATGTGCAGATTGTACAGGTCACGGTGTTCCTGGAGCTATTATGTCAATTATGGGTAGTAATCAATTGACAAACATTATATACTACCAAAACTACATAGACCCTAGGCGTATCATTTCAAGACTTGATAAGGTTATCAAATTTGAATTGCAGAGAGAGTCTGACGAAGAAACTAATCGTTACGGTATGGAAATAGCGGTTTGCGTAATTGATCTTGATACACTTAAAATGGAGTTCTCTGGTGTTGGTATACCTCTAAGACTAATCAAAGCAGGAACTAACGAATTAACAATTCATAAAAGCGCTAGAATGATGGTTGGTGGTATGGAAGGTGATGAGCAGCAAGTAACAGCTAATCTAAATAAGGAGGTAATTCAGCTCGATCCGAAAGATAAAATTTATCTCTCATCTGACGGTTATCAAGATCAATTTGGAGGCGAGCATGACAAAAAATTCATGACAAAAAACTTCAATAAGTTATTGGAAGAAAGCTCTTCAAAACCAATGGAAGAGCAAAAGAAAATACTTGATACTCGAATAAAAGAATGGTCTAAGAACACCAGTCAGACAGATGATATCGTAGTACTAGGATTTGAAATCAAGTAGCAAATCAAACTGCTAGAAGCTCTGCCTCTGCAACTTTCATATCATACAAAGCATTAAGAGCATTATTAAGGGACTCCAAGATCTCATCATCTAAATCTACATCTGGAGTTAAATCTTCCATTTCCTTTAATGTATATCCTTTATCTCTGAGCTCGTCCACGTTTTTAAGACATATCCTAGTCCAAGATTGAGGACTTATATTATCCGTACACCATTGTTTGAAACTACTTGCCTTTACGCTCATCTCATCAATTATAGTTTGAAGCCAATGATTGAAATATCATCATTGAGACTTGTACCACCCTTCCAATTTTCTAAAGTTCCTAACAAAAATTCTCGCTGCTCAGGCATAGACTTACCTTGAACAGACTTTAACATTTCCTCAAATTTTTCATAAGAGAATTGTACCCCATCTTCATTGACTTGATTGTAGTATCCATTGGAATACATGTAGTAAGACGAATCATCATCTATACTAATTTTATCCGCCATAGGATCCTCAAAGTGATCATCTATATCGCCCTTAAGCATAGTCGCCTTGTTATCACTAAAAACAACCATATCTTGGTTTATTCCGCTAAACTGAAGTGTTTTTGAATTATGATCAAAGACAGCAACCGAGACTTTCATGTCGCATTGCAGTTCGTTTGATCCTGCAGCATCTAGCTCATATTTTAACTCATTAATAATTTCGCCTGAGTGAAATATTTTTCTATCATGCGTCAAGTAGTTGAGTACCGAATCAGCAATTAGCGTTTTCAATGAACCCACTATTCCTTTTCCGTCAAACTCGATAAGCGAAACGACAGTATAATCCTCTGACCTAAAGTTCAACCTTGTAGTCCAAACAAATTCCTCACTAAATAGGTATTTCGTTTCAAATATTACAAAATGATCCGAAAACTGACGTCCCAAATACCTCTCATTAGGAAGCATTGATTGCTGCAACATCCCTGCATACCTTATGCTATCGATAAGTCTTTTATTGATTTTATTAAGTTCTTGAGTACGTTCATTGACTCTGTTTTCAAGTTCAACATTTGTCCCCTCAAGTTCTTTGATATGTTCCTCACTCTCTATCGCCTGCTGGTATGAATCAAGTCCTCTCTCTAGAACCCCCTTCATTTCATCAAAATTCCAAGGTTTTGTGATGTACTTATAGATCCCACATCTATTGATTCCGTCCTTAATAGCCTCAATATCAGTAAAACCAGTTAAGATAATTTTGATTACATCTGGGTAGTCAGGCAATATTTTCTCCAAGAATTGTGTACCTGTCATCTCAGGCATTCGCTGATCAGTAACAATGATCTGGATCTCCTCCTCCTTGAGAATATCTATTGCCTCAATAGGATTTGTAGTTGTGTGTACGTTGAAAAATTTTCTGAAGTTTGCTTTAAAAACTCTGAGATTTGTTGCCTCATCATCAACATATAAGAGTGAGAATTTCTTACTCTTCTTAGATCTCTCCCTTTCCTTCTGATCAATAATTTCTTCCATCTAACTCTAAATCAATAATTGTTAAATTAAAATTAATTGCTTGCTGCAACTTCTTTACTTTCTTCTTTTTTACTAAGGTCTATTTTCTTAGGAAGCGTAATTGCAAATTCTGTACCTTGACCTATCTCACTTGAAAGTTCAATTTTTCCTCCATGCTTCTCAATAATACCATAGGTAATTGACATTCCTAATCCTGTACCTACTCCTACCTCCTTAGTTGTAAAAAATGGCTCCCATATTCTATTCTTTATTTCATCTGGTATCCCTACTCCATTATCCTTTATTCTTATTACTACATTATTGTCGGCTTCTTCGGTATAAATAGTAATTTCTGCATCCTTTTTCTCTTCAGGCATAGCTTGCACAGCATTGTTCAAAATATTCATAAATACTTGATTAAGCTGACCAGGATAGCATTCAATATCATTCATACTTTCATCATAATGCTTCGTAATTGCTATCTTATCCTTCGTTTTATTTCTCAGAAGCGTTAATGTCGCATCAACGTTTTCATTAATATTAGCATTTTTAGCTTCTTCCTCATCAAGACGAGAGAATACACGCAATCCTTTTACAATTTCAATGGTTCTTGTAACACCGTAGTTTACATCGTTGATAAGGTCATCCAATTCATCAACAATTTCTTCATACTCATGCTCCTCCTTCAATTCTTTTACAGATTCAATTACCTCATCTGGATCATCTCCATCTTCCATTCGGGAGTATTCATCCGCAATCTCTCTAAGTGACTCAATGGACATTTTAAGTGACACCATTCCACTCGAAATAAAGTTAATTGGATTGTTAATTTCATGTGCTATACCAGCCGTTAGCTGACCTAATGATGCCATTTTTTCTGAATGAACTAATTGTGACTGTGCACTTTTCAAGCTCCCCATAGCCATGTTTAGTTCTTCTTTTGACTTTTGCTCTTTCTCAAGAATTGATTGTAGCTTTTTCTCTGCTAGGAATAATTTTTCATTATCCTGTAATTGCTTATCTGCAAGCTCTCGTATTTCAGTCTCTGATTCTTGAACCCTTTTATAGGCTAAATTCAATTCATCCTGTGCTGATATTAGTTTTTCGTTAATTCTTATTTGCTCCTCTGAGGACTTTAACAACTTGGTCTCGGATTCCGATAGCTTACTATTTTTATCTTCAAGTTCCTTTCTAGATAAGAATAACTTCTTGTTAATAAGTTTCTGCTTCTGGAAATTCACTTTCAATTGCTGTTCAGATTTTTGAACCTTCACAAATGCTTTGTTTGCTGACAAATAGTTATCTCCTGCCAGTTTAACTAGCGGACGAAATAGAAATATCCCTTGAATTAGGAAAATACCAATAAATACTGAAAATCCTACAATCTCAGCTAATCCAAAACTAGAACCTCTATTTTGAGCATTATCAACAAAGTAATCAGTGATGTCTTCAGAAGCTGTCTCAAACCTTCTAATCGTTGTAACAAGTGATGTCATTGACTGCCGCATTGCGCGGAAACTAACACTTAATTTATCTTCCGTATAAGATGCATCAAGCATATCGTTCGCATTGTTGTACATGTCAAAATGTAAAAACCGTGCTGCTTCCAATAAAGCAAGGTATTGATCTGTTTGACTGGGCTGAGATAGTCCAAGTTCTGCATCTCCATTTAAAAGCGCATTATATCCTCTTTGGAACTCAGGAAGAATTTTTGTCAATTCATTTTTAAAAAAAATAAAATTCTTCTCTGTTTCAGCATAGCCCATTCCAAGTGCATTTTTTACAATTTTTTGGGCAAGGCCTGTTTGATTCGCTGCTACTTCAACAATGGTTGGGTCCTGATTGAAGGAATCCTTAATATCTTTTTGCAACACAAAAACGTAATATGCAACAGCTCCAATTAAAACTAATGCAGTAAGAATATAGACGTTTGCGTATAAATCCTTCTTTAACATGATATCAGTTGTTGGTTTAACTTAGGCTAAATAAAGAAACTTTTGAAATTCAAAAGTAGGTTAATCTTGTAAAGCTTTCAATAATTTATAAAAATAGAGGAAATGATTATTTATCATCTAAGAACATTCCCTTATTTTTTCATAATCACAATGCTCACCTATGCTAAAAGTACGTACACAACTTGAAATATATAGGCTTTATCTCATTTTTTAATTTCTAAATGACTCAAACGAACTATCTTTGTAATAGGGTTAGAATTAATCATTGATTATGAAGAATTCATAGAATCTATTCCCATTAAAAAGTTTTAGATTCTTAAAAGATTTGGTTTAATCAATATTAAGTTTTTACTTTCCCGTACAAAGAATTACAATCCATTCATGGACTATTTGAGAAGCTATAAAAACATTTACGATCAGAACATTATTCTGATGTACAAAGGTGAACTAACGTTTGATTTAGTTACGGCAATGATAGGCACATTGGAGGAGAGACTAGAAGAGCTAGAGGAGAATAGGAAAGTAAAGAAAAAGTTTTATAACGTAGCTACGGAGTGTATTCAAAATTTGTACTATCACCTCGATGAAATAAATGCTGATGATATGCTTATCAGCAGCTATGATTCGCATTCGGCATTGATAATGATCTCTGCTAGAAAAAGGTTTTATAGTTTACAAACTGGCAATTACGTTCCTACGGAAAAAACTCAAGAAATTCAAAAAAGATTAGATGATATAAATGCTGTCGATTCAGAAGAATTAAGAGCATTATATAAAAAAGTATTAGCTGAACAAGAATTTTCGGATAAAGGAACTGGAGGGCTTGGCTTTATTGATATCGCAAGAAAAACAGGTGGGCAGAAATTAAGATATAAATTTCAACCAGTTACAGATAAGGTTAGTTATTTTACCTTTCAAATTAGATTACCGAGAATAGATTAATTTAGATAAAGAAATAGGTTAAAACCCTTATTAGGATTTTATGGACAAACTATTTATTGAACCGACAAGAACCACTCCCTTGATTAATTTCGACCCTGATGAAGGGTTGTTAGAAATGAAGGGTCGGTCTAGCCCAGAGAATTCCATACAATTCTATCAAAAGATCATGGAAAATCTTGAAAGATTTGCCATCTCAGGAGGATCTGAGTTTACAGCCAATATTGCTTTTGAATATTTTAACACCAGCTCGTCGAAGTGTCTATTTGATGTTTTTAAGAGAATCTGCAAAATAGAGAATAGCGGTAGAGAGATAACGGTAAATTGGTATTTTGAAGAAGGAGATGAGGACATGATGGAGGCAGGAGAAGACTACAGTGATTTACTGGATTTAAATTTTAATTTCTTTGAAATCGAAGAAGACTATTAATTAATCAATGGAAAAGCATCAAGAGCTTTATTATGATGAAATAGATAGTCTGAGAAAATTCAGATCAAAGATTGAGACGCACGCAATCTTTAAGGAGGATTTAGATGGATTCTCCAATGAGTATGAAGAACTCATCGCTCAAGCAAAAGTCATTACAAGAGTTTCTGATCGACTGCAAAAAAAGCTTGATAATGCAAACATTCAGATCAGAGATCAAAACGAAGAAATAAAGGATAAAAACCTAGAATTAGGAAATACTATTGAACAATTAGCTGTTGCAAGGGTAGGTCGTAAGGCATCTACTATCATGTTAACTGTAGCGCTCGTTCTATTTATTCTTGAGCAAATTTTCATAGAGCCAATCATTGACGCAAATATCACTATCCCATATGTTGGACTAGGAATTCTTGCCGCTCTATTCTTTCTGATCAAAGTACTAGAAGGTCGACTTGAAAGTTACTTCATGAATCAGGAAAAAAAGAAAATAATTTCTAACGAAGAACAAGTCAGTAAAAGTTGAAGGAATTAAGTCAACAGCAGATAAAACTCCTCAACCGAGTAACTAACTCCACGCTTTTTACATTTTTTCTATTTTCTAAACTACCAATGGGCTGGTTGGCCGGAATCAGGGTTAGGTCTCTAGACGAAAATAGATGTGTAACGTCAGTTCCATTTAAACGACTTAACAAAAATCCATTCAAATCAATCTACTTTGCAGTTCAAAGCATGGCTGCTGAGCTTTCAACAGCTTCACCTTGTTTACTCGCCATTGAAGGTCAAAAACCATCCGTAGCATTCATTATAGTTGACATGAAAGTGAATTTTCTCAAAAAGGCTGTTGATAGAGTCTACTTCACCTGTGAAGACGGCATGAAGGCGTTTGACGCTGTTGACAAGTGTATCAAAACAGGCGAGTCCGCTGAAGCTACATTTAAAACGATAGGTAAGATGAAAGATGGTACAATAGTCTCTGAATTTGAATTCACTTGGTCTTTTAAGCAAAGAAGAAAATAAAGAGGCTAGTATTAAACTACTACCCATTTGGCATGGA
>JBGCFL010000053.1:0-44506 GCA_045106975.1 Ekhidna sp.
ATAATCAACCCTCTTTTCATAGCTTCTTTTGTAATAGCCCCTGATTGAACCATTCTCTTTGGTCCATCTCGATCAGCCGAATCTACTCCGGAAACAGCATCTCCATAGTCATTCGCCAGGTTAGAAAGAATCTGCAATAGAATGGCAGTAAGCAGAGTCAGTCCAGCAATCATGTAGTTTACTTCTCCTTGATCATACACCAAGGCTGTTCCCACCAAAATGCTTGAAAAAGCAAGCGGGAGCGTTCTTAAACGTGCTGCTACAATCCAGGATTTCAAATTAGCCATTCTTACATTCTCTCTGGAACCTCAATTCCCAAAAGCTCCATACTTTTATTGATAAGCTTGGCTGTCATCTCTGAAAGTGCTATTCTGAAAGCCAATTTATCTTTGTTCTCTTCATTGAATATTGGTACTTCCTGATAGAAGCCATTGTATTCCTTTGCTAAATCGTAAACATACTGAGCAATAACTGCTGGCGAATACTCCTTGGCTGCATCAGATAAGGCTGAATGATATGCTGTGATCTTGTAGATCAATTCTACTTCTCGTTTACCAATCTCACCCACCTTTTCAGTACTGAAAGATGTACCAACTTCTAGTGATGTTGCTCTTCTTAATATGGCAGAAATACGTGCGTGAGTATATTGAATGAATGGCCCTGTATGTCCTTGAAATTCAATCGATTCTTGTGGATTAAAAAGCATTCTTTTCTTTGGATCTACCTTCAAAAGGAAATACTTCAAAGCTCCCAACCCTAACATACGATAGAGGTCTGCAGCTTCTTGATCTTCTAGACCATCAATCTTGCCTAGCTCTCTGGTATGTTTCTCAGCAGTATCAAACATCTCCTGAAGTAAGTCGTCTGCATCTACGACTGTTCCTTCACGAGATTTCATTTTACCTGTTGGCAAATCCACCATCCCATAGGACAAGTGATACAGTCCATCAGCATACTCTCTACCCAACTTCTTCATGATAGCGAAGAGCACTTTAAAATGGTAGTCTTGCTCGTTTCCAACCACAAATACGGTCTTGTCAAAAGCAAAGTCTGAGTGCTTCATATCACATGTACCCATATCTTGAGTCATGTAAACAGCTGTGCCATCTCCTCTCAGCACTAGCTTCTCATCCATCTTCTGATCGGTAAGATCTACCCAAACAGAACCATCTTCTTTCTTGAAGAAAAGGTTTTTGCCCAACCCTTCTTCCACATTGCTCTTTCCCAGTAGATAGGTGTTAGACTCTTTATACATACGATCAAACTCGATACCCATGGTTTCATAGGTTTTATCGAATCCTTCATATACCCAACCATTCATCTTTTCCCACAGAGCAACCGTTTCAGCATCTCCACTCTCCCACTTTTGAAGCATTTCCTGAGCTTCCTTTATTGAGGCGGCTTCCTTCTTTGCTACCTCGGGATCCACTCCAGAATTTACCAATTCAGCAATTTCTGCTTTATACTCTTGATCAAATTTGACGTAATATTTCCCTATTAAATGATCTCCTTTGAGTCCTGCTTCTTCAGGAGTTTTATTGTTCCCAAACTTGGCATAAGCCAACATGGATTTACAAATATGAATACCCCTGTCATTGACCAGATTCACTTTCATTACCTCATACCCATTGGCTCCAAGGATACGAGACATAGAATCTCCTAAAAAATTATTTCTAAGATGCCCGAGATGGAGTGGCTTGTTGGTATTAGGTGATGAAAATTCTACCATCACTTTTTCTCCATTAGCTGGGAGTGTTCGGTAGTTATCATCTGATGAAATACCTCCAAGAGTTTTTACCCACTCTAAGTCTGTCACTTCTAAGTTCAAAAATCCTTTCACGACATTGAACCCTTTGATGAAGTCAGTATTCGACACAAGCCAATCTCCTATTTTCTGACCTGATGCTTCAGGGTTCAGCTTTGTTACTTTTAGAAATGGAAATACCACCAATGTGTACGTACCGTCAAATTCTTTGCGTGTTGGTTGAAGAGATAATTCTTCTACTACCAACTTATGATCAAAGAGAGCTTTGAACGCCTCAGAAAGTGCTGTTCTTATTTTTAAATCAAGCATTTTTATTTGTTTGTTGGAAGGAAAACTTCTGCCATCATGCATCTAGCACTTCCTCCGCCTAATTTTTCTATGGTATGAATGTCTGAGTGAACAATTCTACCATGGTGAGATAATCTGTCTATTTGCGATTCATCTAAAGAATCGAAAGCTGAGGTTGACATGATAATCAGACGCTCATTATCAGCTCCGATAACTTGCAACATGTTACCGGCAAAATTTCCTTTTTGATCCTCTGAAATTTCAATCAATTCTTTTTCAGTTCTTTCTAAGCACTCTTTTAGAGCTTCTCTTTCTTCTTCATCATCAATGCTATCCATGCATACTACTGCGAAAGACTCGCCCAGACACATCATCACATTGGTATGATAAATTGGTAGACGCTTCCCATCTACCGTTTGATTAGCATGAAAAGTAACTTCCTCGAAACCAGATTCGGAACAAAAATCTTCCAATGGTTCAGGCATAGTACGTTCTGAAAGAGCCGCGTATGCTATTTTATATTGTCGATCAAGCAGCAAACTACCTGTTCCTTCTAGAAATGCCCCCTTCTCTTCCCAATCAGTAAAGCTCACAACATCCTCTACTTCAAAAGCGTCATCAAGCTCATCTATGATATCATCTCTTCGCTCTAATCGTCTGTTCTTGGCGAACATAGGATATAGACGAATGATACCATCATCATGAAATGAAATCCAATTATTAGGAAAAATAGAATCTGGCGTTGCTGGTTCAGGGGTATCATTAAAGACCTTCACATTGACCCCTTCCGATCTCAATCGCTCTACGAATGCATCAAATTGATCAAGAGCTTCCTCTTGAATATCTTCAGCAGATACCCCTTCCTCATTCTTTTGATAATAATTATTGACCGCTGTTTCCTCATTGAGGTGGAAACCTACAGGTCTAATCATTACAATATTATTCGTTATTTGACTAGTCATATTTTCTTCTTAGTGGCATTGTAGAACATCTCAAAAGTCCCTCCATTTTTGCTGTTTCTCTATATTTCACCTCCTCTACGGTCAATCCCCATTTTCTAAACTGAGTATTCAATCGTGTAAAACTGCTATCTGAAATCACAACCTCTGGACTTACGGAAAAGAAATTGGAATTCATTTCATACATTTCATCCTGAGTGATTTCAAAAACATTTTCTTGACCAAAAAAATCAATCAAAAAATCAGCATCGTCAGCGTTTTTAAAACCGGCCCGATAAAGAACAGCTTTATCTTTACCTACAGGCTGAAAGCAACAATCCAAATGCAAGGCATTGTCTTTTGGATTATCGTCTGATTTATTCAGCTGAAAGCCTCTTACCTTCCATTCAGGAAATGTATTTTCTAAAAAATTTAGCCCTTTTTTATTGGTCCTGGCTACTTGATATTTTTCAAAGTCCTCATCTTCAGAATACCCCACAAATAGATGTCCTTTCCAAGGCATAATATCACCACCTTCCATGCGCTCGTCCTCCTCCGGAAGTAGAACATCTTTAACCTGATCTATGATATGTTGGATTCCATCGGATTCCTTTTTACGCTCAGGAACTACACAAGGAACTACAAGTCGATCACCTACCGTAAATGCAATATCTCTTGAAAAGATCTGGTTATAATTTTCTAGAATCTCTGGCCTAAACACTTTGACTCCATGTCTTTCAAAAACAGAAGCTACAGCCTCCATTTCACCAATCAGATCTTCCTCTTTAGGGTAAGTTCCTGCTATAATGTGTTCGCGTGATTTGGGGTCGTATGTCTCTTCTAGTGAAGGTTCATCGCCGAGGCTCTTCGCCGTTCCTAAAATGACAGCTTCAAGGGGTGCTGTTTCGTCGTTTATTTTTACTTCAATCATATTGGGTTGAAATGGACACAAAAGTAACTCGATTTCTCTTCGTAGTAATTCATTCTTTAGGGTAATTGTTTCAATTTCTCATAATCGAATGAAGAGTTGTCAAAATGTTTTTAAGATTTCGATTTTTAAATGATAATTGCATCTTCTGAATCACGATCTAACGATGAGAAAATATACTGACCTAATTGACCAAACTTTTGATTTTCCTACAAAGGAGTTCGATGTATCCAATGATGTACTTCATTTTCATGGAGTAGACTTAATGAAGATCATCAAAGAATACGGCACTCCATTGAAGTTGAGCTACCTCCCCAAGATTCAAGAAAACATCAATTACGCTTATAACATATTTGAAAAAGCAATTAAGAAGCATAATTATGATGGTCAATACACGTATGCTTACTGCACAAAATCTTCTCATTTCAAGTTTGTAGTTGAGAAAGCCTTGTCAAGCGAAGCTCACATTGAAACATCATCTGCATATGATATACCTATCGTTAGAAATATGCACAATGAGGGCAAACTATCAAAGCAACACTACATCATTTGCAATGGATTTAAGAGACCTCTATATCTAGAAAAAGTAGCCGAACTTTTAAACGATGGCTTTGAAAACTGCGTCCCCATTTTGGATAATCTGAATGAGCTTCAGCACTATAAAGAAACAGTAAAAGGAGAGTTTAAAGTGGGTATAAGAGTTGCCGCAGATGAGGAACCCAATTTTGGATTTTATACTTCACGTCTTGGAATTCGATACAATGACATTTTATCTTATTATACCGATCAGATAAAAGACTCCAAGGCTCAACTAAAAATGCTTCATTTTTTCATCAATACGGGGATTAAAGATTCTGCGTATTACTGGAGTGAACTGAGCAGGTTTATATACAAATACTGCGAGTTAAAGAAAATTTGCCCTGAACTAGATTCTGTAGACATAGGTGGTGGTTTTCCTATCAAAAATTCATTACACTTTGAATATGACTATCAATATATGACGGAGCAAATCATTGAAAATATTCAGTCTATATGTGAAAAAAATGACGTACAAGTTCCTCATATATTTACGGAATTCGGAAGTTTTACTGTTGGAGAAAGTGGTGCAACATTGTATTCTGTTTTGGATCAGAAATTACAGAATGACAAAGAACTTTGGTATATGATGGATGGCTCCTTCATCACACATATGCCAGATGTGTGGGGTCTGAACGAAAAGTACATCATGCTCCCTATTAATCATTGGCAGAGTCCTTACCACAAAGTGAACCTTGGTGGTCTTACTTGTGACAGTCAAGATTATTATGACTCTGAGGCCCATATTGGTGAAGTTTTTCTTCCACAATATGACGAGAATGAAAGTCTATTCTTTGGTTTCTTTCACACAGGTGCTTATCAGGAATCATTGGGTGGATATGGAGGTATTCAGCATTGTCTGATTCCAGCTCCCAAACATGTCATCATTGATAGAGATGAAGAAGGAAATATCACTCATAAATTATTTGCACCAGAACAAGACAGTGATGCGATGATGAAGATTTTGGGGTATTAGATTTGGCATTCACTGAATGAACAGGTATGTTTAAAGAAAAATCCTGTAATGAAAAATTGTATTGTATTAGGCTGCATGCTTGCAATGTCCTTATCAGGCATTTCTCAAGAGCCAATTACTGATAAAAAACAAAAAATTGGAATCACGTTTTCGTCTTTGGGAAAAAGTATGCCGATTCAATTTGAAAGTCTAGAAGGATTTGGAAGTTATGGCAGTGATGAATTTTTCACAGTAGGAGTAAATTACATCCGACCTATAAATAGTTGGTTAAAACTGGAAACTGGATTAGAGTATTCAAAACATAGTGTCTATTTTAATCCATTCACTCCTCCTAATGTTGATGCAATTGGATCCAAAGAAAATATTTCAATCATTAATATCCCTGCTGCTCTCAGAGCAACCTTTTTAAAGTATCTATTCATAAATAGTGGCCTTTTAGTTGATATAGACCTTTCAAAACCGAATGGAATAAGCTCTCAAAATGGAATTGGAACTCTTCTTGGTCTTGGATTCAATTATGATTTTGACAAAGGAATGTCCGTTTCTATCAACCCTTATATTAAGGCTCATTCACTAATATCAACATCGAGCGATCGATATCCAGAAAGGTTAATGGAGTCCGGCCTAAGAATGGGGATTGCTTTTAGCTTTTAACAAAAAAAAGCTCTTGACCTTTCGATCAAGAGCTTCATTCAATATATTCAATTTCTTCTAATTAGCAGTTTTCTTTACTGAAATAGCCGCCACTGCTTTTTCTCTTGAAAGTTTACCTCCATCAAAGTCGGATAGCACACTTCCTTTTACAGACATCTCAATGGACTTTGGCATTTCGCAATCATTGCACTCTGTTAGCCTCACTTTTATGATCAGCATCTCAGCAGGCTTTAGACTTTTGATGGTTCGCCCATAGTCTATGATATTCTGCTTCATATTTTGCTCAAAAGCAGGATACATAGCATTAACCTTTTCATCACGCTCACTTTGCGTCAACCCTCTCTCCCCAGTAGTTCTAATGGTATGCTTTCCATTATCATCGCTACTAGAAGAATATACTCTCATACTAAATATCGCTCCCAAGTTATCTAATCTCTCATAGTTGATATTGCGAGAAGAGGCGTAATAAGTACTAGACATATCTGGCTCGTATAATCTCGAAAATATGCTAGAGAAAAGCTCCAAGTCTTTCTCCATCTTATCATTTACTTCTGTGAATTTGATTTTACCAATAGTGGCTTCTCTACTCGCTTTTCCCGACTTTAAAGCAATTAAATCACTCTTGGCTATTTCCGCAGTTTGCCCCATACTCTTTTCAGAAACTCGTTCATTGTTCATCCACACATGATTACGATTATTTTTCACATTGATCATGATTCGATCAGATGGCTTCAGTTGACCAATCAAATCAGCATAATCAACTAAGAAAAGTGTCATCTGTTCTTTTAGTTTTTTATCAACCTCACTCTTCAAATCTTCAGCGTTTACTTCTTTTGCGTCACTCCTACTTGATTTAGAGTCGGCTATTACATATGTATATCCATCACTTGAGGAATTCTCAGATATGACTACCCCTTTTTTGGCCTTTCCTGTCACATACACCATGCTGCTTTGGGGTAAGCTAAAAATCACTCCATAATCCGGAACATAGTTGCTCTCCACATTTCTTGAAGAGAAAAAGCCATTATTATTACTATTGGAAAGTGTTCCAAGAATATTTTCTGCTATTTTCAAATCTCTCTCCATTCGCTCTTGATCTATTTGACCAAATGCACTCCCCACAATTATCATTGTTAGTCCTAGGGAAAAAATAGTTCTCTTTATCGTTTTCATTTTTTTGTATTAAATAGCTGCACTCGCAGCTTCATTATAAATTTTAACTCAAGGTTTGATTTTCAAGGTTTCGACGAGTTCTACCTGACACTTCATTTTATTCGCTATTCAAATAATTATCATAGTTCGTATCGTCCGGACGATTCACCAAACTTGAAAACTGTAATTCTATAGCGTCTAAATCTTTTTGTCTTTGCAGCTCCATGAAACTGGCAAAGTCTGTCATCACTCCAGTTAGGTATTCTTGTTGCGATCTTTCTGAATCTTCTAGAAGACCAAGAATGATATCTCTATTCGCCAGCCTTAACTCACTGATATACTTATCCACCAACTGTTTATCTACAGACACATTGGAAGGTCGATTACTTACTAACTGTGTATTCTTTGATTCATCAAGTTCGGTCTTCACTTGATTGATTTTATTTATTAATTCACTATTGTTCTCAGCTAATGCTTCCTGCATCCATGCTTTCACATCTTCTCTATTAAGCGAATTATTTTGAACCTCCTTTACTTCTCCAAAACTCAATTGAAGTCCTGCTTCTCCTTGAGAAATACTAAATCTAGTGAAGTATCCTACTAGAAAAAGTAATGTTAAGCTTGCAGCAATGGCTAATGACGATTTCAAGAAACGATCAATTGATCTATGCTTTGCAATTACTATAGAAGGTGCTTCTTCAAAGACGAAAGAAGGCGCAACCACCTCTTTATCGCCAAATCGCCCCATAAGGCTTTGCATTGACTTCAGTTCTTCTACTTCTTTTTTCTCATCTGGGTGCTCAGCCAAATAAGCTTCTAGTTTAGAGGTTTCATCTTGTGAAAGCTCCCCTCCTATATAATCTGCTATTATCTCGTCGTTTGGTTTATAACTCATAATGCACTGTTTCTTTCGTAATATTTTTCTTCTCCAAATTTGTCTTGAGGTGTTTTAACCCTCTGTACATCCACGTTTTAACCGTGTTCTCTGAAGTGTTCATCGCTTCTGCTATCTCTGTAAATTTTAGCCCTTCGTATTCCTTCATGATAACGACACTTCGTTGGTCTTCGCTCAATTCATTCAATGCAACTAAAAGAACATTTTCCAATTCTCCTTGTTGGAAATTTCTTTCAGGATTAAATAAATTACCCTTGGCTTCCACGACTTGCATTTTAGAATTCATCTCATCATCTCCGCTCCCACTCTCATTGATTGACACAGTCCTACTTCTTTTCTTTTGCCTGCTTTCTTCAAAACAAAGATTGGTTGCTATCCTGTACAGCCACGGCTTAAATCTATCTACCTCTTTCAGCTTTGAGATGTGTTTAAACATCTGGATGAATGTCTTTTGTGCTAAATCTGATGCTACATCATGATCGGCGTGATACTTATATACGTAGTTGAAAATACGCTTGTACCAAAGACTGACCAGCCTATTCAGAGCTTTCTCATCTCCTTTTTGAGCTTTCTCGATCGTCGTATCAGCGTGTACCATGGCAATATCTAAAAGGGTATCCACTGACAATTAATTTAAGGTTTTCATAGGTTAGATCGTTTTTCAAAAATGGTTCTAAAAAATGATTTGACTCTAAGATGTCGCTGAAAACAAAATAGTTTCAGCAGTGCTAAAAAAGATTACAACAATAAAATAAATGCCAAAAAAAGTAATTCACTTTCCATTTGAACCATAGTTAATCAATGCTCTTAGCTATCGATAAGTTTATCAAACTATCACACTGCCTTCAAAAGTAAATTCTATCTTTGCGCCCTTCAAAAAACAGGGCATGATACAACGAATTTTCAGAAACTTTACCTTCAATCCAAAAAACGACCTATTATCTGGTTTAACAGTTGCTTTAGCTCTTGTCCCAGAGGCAGTTGCATTTGCTTTCGTTGCAGGCATTGATCCTCTTGTCGGCTTGTATGGAGCTTTTATGATGGGAATTGTAACAGCAATGTTTGGTGGTAGACCCGGAATGATTTCTGGCGCAACTGGTGCCATGGCAGTAGTAATGGTTCACATGATTCAGCAAGGAAACATTGTTGGAGATGCACTTGCTCAACCTATTAATAACCTAGGGCTGCAATGGCTTTTCATAACACTTTTATTAGTGGGAGGTATTCAAATATTAGCTGGAGTTCTTCGACTTGGAAAGTTTGTCCGGTTAATCCCACATTCTGTTATGATGGGATTTGTAAATGGATTAGCTATCGTTATATTTTTATCTCAGCTTGGTCTCTTCAAGGAAACTACCAACGGAACTACCAGTTGGCTTCAGGGAACTGATCTTTGGACTATGATCGCTTTGGTAGCTCTTACAATGGGCGTAATGTTTGGCCTACCAAAACTTACTAAGAAAATACCTGCTGCATTGGTTGCAATTATTGTTGTTGCATGCATTACCATCTTTGGTGGAATAGATGTAAGCACGGTTGGTTCATTCATTAGAGATGGAGGTGGATCAGGCCTTGAAGGTTCATTACCTTCTTTTCAAATACAAATCTTCAGCTTATTTGATACGCTAGATGGTCATTGGGGATTGATAATATCTACCGCATTTTTATTAGCTGCAGTTGGTTTGATTGAATCATTAATGACGCTAAATCTAGTTGATGAAATGACAGACACTCGTGGAAGCGGCAATAGAGAATGTGTAGCTCAAGGTGGGGCCAACATATTGAACGGGCTATTTGGTGGAATGGGAGGATGTGCGATGATTGGCCAATCTATCATTAACGTAAACTCAGGAGGTAGAGGAAGACTTTCTGGTATAACAGCTGCAATAGCTCTGTTGTGCTTTATCCTATTTGGCGCACCACTCATTGAGCAAATCCCTATTGCAGCCTTAGTTGGCGTGATGTTCATGGTCGTTATTGGGACATTTGCTTGGAGTAGTTTCAGAATTCTTCATAAAATTCCTAAAGCAGACGCATTTGTCCTTATTGCCGTATCAGCAATAACCGTATGGCAAGATTTGGCAATTGCAGTAATCGCAGGAGTGATTATGTCAGCATTGGTATTTGCCTGGAAAAACGCAACAATGATTCGTGCAAGAAAACGTTTGAAGGAGGATGGCACAAAGGTTTATGAAATATGGGGGCCGCTTTTCTTTGGCTCAGTTCAAAATTTCAATTCAAAGTTCGATGCAGCAACAGACCCAGAAAATATTGAAATTGACTTCATAGAATCAAAAGTGAGCGATCACTCTGGAATAGAAGCTATAAGAGCTATTGCCGACAAGTATCTTGATATGGGAAAAAACATCAAATTAACACACCTAAGCCCTGAATGCAAGACTTTATTATTAACTGCCAATTCAGGTTTTGAACAAGTAATTGAGGAATCAATTGACGACCCTAGATATCATGTAGTTACCGATCTTTTGGATAAGGAGGTTTAAATCAATTAAATTAGAAATTAAAAAAATGAGAATTTTAGGTTTTGTTCTAGCCCTAGCAAGTTCCGTTCATGTATTTGGTCAGAGTAATTTTGTAGTCAACACTAAACTAGATATTATATATGGAGATATTAGTTTTTCGAATTCTACAGATGATATCTATATCAAATCAGATCAAAATAAGCTCACCTTAAAGCCATATCAGATCAAACTGATTGAAATAGATGGGGAAACTTACAAACCAATAACCCTAGAAAACAGGGCTGTTATAGCTAAAGAGATATCAAAAGGTAAATTAGCGTCATATAAAATAAGAGCGGAAGGCAGTCATCAATTCGCAGAAGAGATACTAATAAAAGACGGTGGTGATTATTTTAAGGTTCCAAATATAGCCTTCAAAAAATTTGCTTCCGAATATCTCTCTGATTGTGACCAACTATCAGCAAAAATTAAAAATGGTGATCTTAAAAGAGCAGATCTGGTAGAAATTGTGAGTGAGTATAACTCTAACTGCTTTAAAATAACTTTAGATACTGAATTAATTGAATTTAGCAACTTGGTAACAGACATTTACTCCAAACTTAAAAAAGGAGAAAAGGTACCCTCCTACTTACTAAAAGCATTGGAGGATTACAAAGACTCTGACTTTAAAAGTTTAATCCAAGATGTCGTTAGCAAAATAGAAGAATAATTATTCTTCTATTTTGCTAACGAACAACCCTTCCTCTGTCTTATTCACTTTTGCTAATCCAATCTGAGTTAATCCTTTAATGGACTTATCCCATTTCTTATTCGAGAGTCCTGACCTCTCTTTAAGAGCAGAAAGCTCAATAGGGCTTTCTTTTTGAAGCAATTCGAAGATTATTTTTTCATCTGCATTCAGCTCAGCAGCTTTTGACTGCTTCTTCTCTGGTCTCATCTGAGGAAAGAAAAGAACATCTTGTATCGAATTTGAATTGGTCATAATCATAGAAAGACGATCAATACCAAGCCCTACTCCTGCCGTTGGTGGCATACCAAACTCCAATGCTCTTAGAAAATCCTCATCAAGCGTCATCGCTTCATCATCTCCTCTTTTTCCAAGCTCCAGTTGTTCTTCAAATCGTTCTCTTTGATCAACTGGGTCATTCAACTCCGAATAAGAGTTCATGATTTCTTTTCCATTGCAAATGGCCTCAAAACGTTCTACCAATCCTTCCTTTGATCTATGTTTTTTAGTCAGAGGTGACATCTCAACAGGATAGTCTGTAATGAAAGTTGGCTGAATCAATAACGCCTCACATTTCTCTCCGAAAATTTCATCGATGATTTTTCCTTTTGCCATAGTGTCATCTAAAGGAACCCGAAGTTCTTTAGCTGTCTTTCTCAACTCGTCCTCATCCATTTCTGAAATATCAATCTTTGTGAAATGCTCGATTGCTTCAAACATGGTAAAGCGTTTCCAAGGGCGTTGGAAGTTAATTTTGTGCTCTCCTACTTGAACCTCAGTAGTTCCATGCAAATCCATCGCTACCTTCTCAATCATCTCCTCCATTGTGTCCATCATCCAATTGTAGTCTTTGTATGCAACATACAGTTCTACTTGGGTGAATTCTGGATTGTGGAAACGACTCATTCCCTCGTTTCTGAAATCTTTTGCAAACTCAAAAACCCCATCATACCCACCAACTATCAGTCTTTTAAGATAGAGTTCATTCGCAATTCTCATGTACAATGTCATGTCTAGAGAATTGTGATGTGTTTTAAAAGGACGAGCCGCAGCGCCTCCATAAAGAGGTTGCAAAATTGGCGTTTCTACTTCCAGGTGACCTCTAGAAGTTAGATATTCTCGAATTGAATTGACCAATTTAGTACGCTGAATAAACGTATCTCTTATTTCAGGATTAACAATCAGATCAAGATATCGTTGACGATATCTTTGTTCAGGATCACTAAATGCATCGTAAGTTTTTACATTTCCATCTTCATCCTCTGCCTCCTTCACTATGGGCAATGGACGAAGTGATTTAGTAAGCATTTTCAGATCAGTCACATGTATTGATATTTCACCCACCTGAGTCTTAAACACATAGCCCTTTATCCCAATGATATCACCGATATCCATCTTCTTTTTGAAGACTTCATTATACATAGTGTAATCCTCTCCTTCGCAAATATCATCTCTCCTGATATAGATTTGGATACGACCAGAAGCATCTTGTATTTCAGCAAATGAGGCAGAACCCATTATTCTTCTTGACATCAAACGCCCTGCTATAGAAATATTCGTGTAATCGTCAGGTCTGCTATCAAAGTTTTTCTTGATGTGTTTGGTAGTGACATTAACGTCAAATTGTTCCGCTGGATACGGATCAATCCCCATTTTCATCAAATCTTCTCGTGACTTTCTTCTTTGTATTTCTTGTTCGCTTAGTTGCATGTTAGTTGCTACCCAATTAATTCGTAAATTTTTTATTTAACCGACTTGCGTCTTTTAAGTTCATTCTTCACTAGAGAAAACTCTCTACTACTCTGACCAGCAATAGATGTATTTTCTTCTGCTCTTCTGAAGAGGTATGGCATTACCTTTTCCACCGGCCCGTATGGTACATATTTGGCCACATTATAGCCTTCCTTTGCTAATTTGAATGAGATATTATCACTCATTCCTAGAAGTTGAGCAAAAAACACTCTCGGATCCTTCTTTGAGAGACTAGATTCTTCCAGAAGTTTCACTAAATATTTACTTGATTCCTCATTGTGCGTCCCAGCACAAACACCCATCACATCAATATTATCCATAGAATATTTCAAAGCTGCATCATAATCTTTATCTACACCTTCCTTATCGGCATGAATTGGAGATTCATATCCCATCTCTATTGCACGCTCCCTCTCTTTTTCCATGTAAGCTCCTCTTACAAGTTTTGCTCCCATAAAATAACCTTTGCTTTTCGCCCTACTTACGGCTGTTTTCAAACGTTGAAACATATCATGACGATAAAGCTGATAGGTATTAAAAACAACAGGTTTATCTCTGTTGTATTTCTCCATCATTCTATAAGCCACTCCATCAATAAATTTTTGGAACCATGACTCCTCTGCATCTATCATCACCATCAAGCCTTTACTGCTTGCCTTTTTGACAATAGCATCTACTCGTAATTCTGCATAATGCAGCTTACTTTTTTCAAATTCAGAAAGTTCCTCTTCACTTTGAGCTTTTGTCATCAACTCTGTGGAACCCAATCCTGAAAGCTTCAATACACAAAAGGGAATGTGATCACTGGAAACAGCAAAATCAATGACTCTGAGGGCTTCATCTCTGGTTGCATCATATCCATCTTCATTTTTCAGACCTTCTACTGAATAGTCCAAAATCGTTTGAACATTGTGATCCCCAAGCAATTGAATTTTCTTACTACAATCTTTGACAGACTCACCCCCACAAAACTGATTGAATATCGTTTTTTTGATGATCCCCTTCACCGGCAACCCCAGTTTAAAAGCAATATTGGTCATGGACATTCCCAATTTGACCATCCACGAAAGATTCATGGTTGAGAACACGAAATGAGAATTACGCAACTCCGCATTGGAACGATGTGCGAATGCTATTTCAGTATTGTCAAAATTGATTGGCTCTGATTGCATATTTTTGAAAATTGGTGTGCAAAGATAGGTAACAGATTCACACCTTTTTCATTTTCAACTATGGTTTCTAATCTTCCAGACTACATCATTATTTCAAAGAATTTATCTAACGATTTATCAGCATCAATTTCTGACTTAAAACCAGACAAAATAGTTGTCTTGGTTGACGAGAACACGAAGCATCATTGTCTCCCACTCCTTGATATTGGCAAGAAAGAAATCATTGAAATTGAAAGTGGAGAAAAAAACAAAATACTTAGCACTTGTTCTGACATTTGGAAAAACCTTACCGATTTAGGATGCTCAAGAAAAAGTTTGTTAATCAATCTTGGAGGAGGAGTAATTGGGGATATGGGAGGATTTTGTGCTTCTACCTTTAAAAGGGGAATGCCATTTATCAATATACCCACCACCCTATTATCTCAAGTGGATGCAAGTATAGGAGGAAAACTAGGTGTTGATTTCAATGGATTAAAAAACCATATCGGACTTTTCAAGGAACCTGACAAAGTCATTATTGATGCTCATTTCTTGAGTACTCTTCCACAAAGGCAATTAAAGTCTGGTTTTGCAGAGATCATAAAACATGCGTTGATATACGACTCTACCCATTGGGAATCGCTCAAGAAAACACCATTCAATCAGATTAACTGGAATGATTTTATACAAAAGTCAGTGGAAATAAAAAATTCAGTTGTCGAAAAGGATCCTAATGAAAGGGGTCTGAGAAAGATCTTGAATTTTGGTCATTCACTTGGTCATGCTATTGAAAGTCATCTACTTAACACCATTAATCCACTCCTACATGGTGAAGCAGTAGCTGTAGGAATGATTTTGGAGAGTAATATTTCTTACCAAAAAGAAATGATTAATAAAATTGACCTGAATGAAATAGAGCAATTTATTTTAAGTGGATTTGAATTACCGACTCAACTTCCTGTGTTTGATGAGTTGAGTTCTTACTTGATGCAGGATAAAAAGAATGAGAATGGGATTATGAAATTTTCATTGCTCCAAAATATTGGAGAATGTCTTTACGATATCAATGTTTCTAAAAGCGAAATAAATACTGCCATTGACAGTTTCAATCGCTAAATGAACATATCTTCCTTACTTTTCTTAGACTCTTCAGATGAATTGTTTTGTCGCTTTTTTATTGCTTTTTTAGGGGCAGCAATGAAAAAAGTGAGTACTCCAATGATTAATGAGGCGATGACTGTTCCTATGGTTCTTGATCTGGACATATTGTATATTATAGACATATTTGCAACGAGAAAAGTTGGAATATCGTTTAGCTAAAGTGCCAAAAATTTTGAAGTATCGATTAAATAAGTTTTCTGACAGACTAAAGCATAACATCACTTTAGAGTCATCAAAGAGCGAAACGAATAGGGCGCTTGTAATTGCTGCTTTGGCAGGCGGGAAAAGTGTGATAAAAAATATTTCCAACGCAAGAGATTCTCAGACATTACAAAAACTTCTAAAATCAAAACTTTCTTTCTGGGATGTAAAGGATGCAGGTACCACCATGCGTTTTCTTACTGCCTATTTGGCTATTCGAGGTAGTGGGCAAACACTCACCGGAACAGATAGGATGAAGCAAAGACCTATAGGACCTTTAGTTAATGCGCTATTAGATATAGGAGCCGATATTACTTATATGGAGAAAGAAGGCTTTCCTCCATTGGAGGTAAATAGAATTCAAGAACAATTTTCAAATAAAATATCTATCCCTGGTAATATAAGTAGCCAATACATAAGTGCGCTACTCATGATTTCTCCATGTCTATCTAATGGATTAACTATCAATTTGACAACTGAGGTATTCAGTAGGCCATATATTCAGATGACTCTAGATCTTATGAAGACTTTTGGAGTAGAGTCCGAATGGAGAGGAAACTCAATCAGAACTAAATCTCAAGAATACTCACCCGCAACACATACTATTGAAGGAGATTGGTCTGGGGCAAGTTACTGGTACTCTTTTATGGCATTAGCCGAAGGGAAAGGATATCTTGACATTCCAAATATCAGAAATTACTCATCTCAAGGTGATAAAAGAATAGCTGAAATCATGTTTCAGCTTGGTGTAATTACTCAATATGAGTCCGGAAAAGTAAGGTTGGCGAAAAGAGGAAAACAGGTAAAATCACTGACATTAGATTTTAGAGATTGTCCTGACTTAGCACAAACTGTCATGGTAGTTGCTGCAGCAAAAGGCATTGAGCTAGAGATGACAGGATTAGAGAGTCTGAAGATAAAAGAAACCGATAGAATAGAAGCAATGAAAAACGAGCTCTTTAAAATGGGTGCGTTACTACTAGAGAAGCCGAACAGTTGGTTCTTGAAACCAAGTGAAAGCTTACCGAAAAGCATGAAAGTCAATACTTATGAGGATCATAGAATGGCTATGGCCTTTGCTCCTCTTTGCTGCAAAATGGATGTCACTATTGAGGACCCGAAGGTGGTAGATAAGTCATATCCTGACTTTTGGAAAGAAGTGAATAAAGTAGGAGTAACAATCAATTCGATTACCTGACTTCCAGATTCGTTATTAAGATATCCTTAATTTTTCCTTTGTGTACTGTAGAGAACCATACGTTATTGAGTTTTTTCCAGCCAGCCCAAGTCAACTCCACACCTCCTAAAGGAATGTTTGAAGTCCATAGCTTCCATGAAGAGGGAAAGCCTCTACTGTCAACTATCCATAGATAACTATCCCCTGGAGTTACTCCTCCAGATGTGTATGTAAGCAACAACCCTCTAGCATCCTCCATATCAACAATTGATCGAATCACACCTGAATCACGTACTTTAAATGGAGCTACCAGCCAAAAAGAATCGTTTATGAAAAATTCGTAAGCTTTCAATTCAAGCAAACTGAATGATTGAACCTTATCATTGAGATTCAAAAAAACATCTTGCTCAGCCCACTTTACTTGAACAGTGTTTTCCTCTCTATTCCATTGGTAATGATGATTTCCATCATATGTGAAACCTATGTACTCCAAAGTATCATAACCTTCTTTATTAAGAGAAACAAGCACCTCGTCTGCAAGCTGCTCTGCCTCTTGCCCTTGAGTCCCGTTTGGAATTGGCTTATCCATGAATAGATAAGCGATGAATACAATCATCACTATAGAGAGAATGACGTACAGGAAGAATCTCAGTATCTTTTTCAGCATCGGAGTTAGGTAATAGATACGCGAAATTAGTAATTTCGATTCTCACATAGTAAAACACAATCGTAAGTATGTATTCAATCAAAAACATAACTTCATTAATGATGCTGATATTTACCAGCATGGTGTATTCTCAACCGAATACAGAAGTGTTTCTATTTGATCTGATTGAAGATGCGAATGGATATAGTTTAAGTAATCCTATTAATGTATCTAACAATGCGGGTTATGATAATCAACCTTCATTCGCTAGCAACGATCAATCCATTTTTTATGCTAGAACCATTGATAATCAAACTGATATAGCACAATACTCTATCAAAAATGGTAAAACAACTATTCTATCAAATACGCTAGAAGGAAGTGAATACTCACCTACCCCCATGCCAGATGGTAGGATATCAAGTATCCGATTGGATACAACCGGATTGCAGCTCCTATATGCCTATGATTCAAAGGGAAGAAATGAGGTTTTGGTAGAGAACTTAGTTATTGGGTATCACTCATGGCTAAATGCTAACACCATCGTTACTTTTGTTTTAGGCGACCCAGCAACGATGCAAATTGTCAATACTAAAACTGGAGATGTTGAAATTGTAGGCCAGAAAATAGGCAGGTCTTTACATAAAATGCCATCATCAAATCATTTCAGTTTTGTAGATAAATCGAAAGATGCATGGACTATTAATAAGATGAATCCTAAAACCAAGCAAATGGAGGTTTTGACTCCTACTCTTACAGGAAGTGAGGACTATGCATGGACGCCAAAGGATCAAATCATAATGGGTAAAGAATCCAAACTCCATCTTTGGCGAATGGATAAAGGTTGGAAAATGATCGCTGATCTATCTAAATTCAATATCTCAAAAATTTCGAGAATAGCTATTTCTTCGGATGGCAAAAAATTGGCTTTAGTCAGTGAATAATCTCGATTAATATCTCTTATTTAGGATACCAGTTCTTTAATCTTACTTCAATTTCAGGATTTTCAGAATTTACCATTGATTTGAATGCCGAAACATCTGCTAATCCATCCTTTCCTCTGAAGTGGTATGGATACACTACGGAAGGTTTAAATTCATTCACCGCATTTGCTGCTTGATTTATATCCATCGTGTATGGTAAGTTCATACATACAAATGCTAAATCTATATTTTCTAGGTTCCTCATTTCAGGTACATCTTCTGTATCGCCTGATATATATACCCTTTTACCTCCCATTGTAAGAATGTATCCATTTCCCCTACCCTTTGTATGTCGAGAAGTTTCATCTTCAGGCAAGTTATACATTGGAATAGCTTCAATATTGATGCCGTCCAACATCTCGCTCCCTCCATTTGATATGATAGTTGCTCTTTTTTGCAGATCATCTGGGAGTTTCTCATAAACAGCTTTTGGCACAAAAAACTTTGCCTCATTCAATTCTAATCTGTCTAATGTTTTTTGATTTAGGTGATCTCCATGAATATCCGTAATCAATACAATGTCTGGATTATTCAGCCCTTCGAATCTCTCAGCTCCTCCATAAGGATCAACATAAATCACCTTTCTATCCCAAATCAAAACCAATGAACCATGAACAATTGGTTGTATTCTCAAATCTCCATTATTGGTCTCCATTTTATCAGGAGAAGAAATTTGTCCCATTGTTAGAAGGGAAAATAGAAGGGATAGCGAAAGGAAGAAGTATTTCATGATTTATTTATTTAACTGATCAACTATATGAATATCAAAATGTTAGATCATCTTCAGCACTTTTACTTAATGAAATTATGGATGTTCGTAGAGAGTTTTTGTTGCGGATAAAGAAAAAAACTTGAGCTTACACTGCTATGGTAATTAGCTCAAGTTTTTCTTTTCTTAAAAGAAGTCTGGATTAAGAAATAACAATTTTGTCCATCACATCTCCTTCTTTGATCTCATCGATGGCATCCAACCCGTCTACTACTTTTCCAAAACATGTATGATTACGATCCAAATGAGCAGTATTCTCTCTACTGTGACAAATGAAAAACTGTGATCCTCCAGTGTTTCTACCTGCATGAGCCATAGACAAAACTCCTTTGTCATGATACTGATTTTCGCCATCCAACTCACAATCTATTGAGTAACCTGGCCCACCAGTTCCATCACCCTTTGGGCATCCTCCTTGCACTACGAAATTTGGTATAACTCTGTGAAAAGTCAATCCATCGTAATATCCTTTTTCAGCTAATTCAATAAAATTAGCTACTGCTTTTGGTGCATCTTTTTCAAAGAATTCAATCTTCATAACACCTCTTCTTGTATGTATTTCTGCCTTTTTCATATGTGTATTAATAAGGACACAAAGTTATTAGAACAAATTTTAACACCTGTTAAAAAACCATAATTATGATGAACGGAGCAACCTAACTAAGTAGGAATAGTATAAGTTGCTACCAACTCAAAACTAAAAATCATGTTCAAGAACTATTTTTTGGTGGCAATACGCCATCTCAAACGTCAACCAGGTTATGCACTTCTCAACATATTAGGTCTAACTATCGGAATTGCATCTGCTCTTTTAATTGTTCTTTATCTAAATCATGAAACCAGCTTCGATAAACATCACGAGGATGGAGATAAGGTTTACAGGATATCCTCAGATATTGCGGAACCAGATAACGCATTTAGGTGGGCAGTAACTCAAGCTCCTCTAGGCAGAACTGTGAAAGAAGAATTTCAAGAGGTTAGCCAATATACTCGGTTTGCAAATGGAGGTGATGCACGCCTTCGATATGATGATGTGGTTTACGAGCCCGAAGACATGTACTTGGTAGATTCGACTATTTTTGAAGTCTTCACCGTTAATTTTCTTCAAGGTGACCCACTTACCGCTCTCAATGCACCAAATACTGTTGTTTTAAACAAAACACTTTCAGATAGAATATTTAAAGGAGAGAATCCAATAGGGAAGCTACTTGAAACAGAATCGTTCTCATATAAGGTGACTGGTGTTTATGAAGACTTCCCTGCTACTTCACATATAAGACCCGACGCTATGGGGTCATTTAGCACTAATCAAGGCTATTCTAACTCGCAAAGCTGGGGTGGTTTTGGGCTTTACACTTATATAAAAATTAATGATTCGGCAGATCCAATGTATGTTGAACAGCGCTTGAACGAAGAAATTATCCCAAAATACGTCGCTACTGTATTTGATCAATTTGACATTAAGGTCAAATATGAAATGATCAATATTAGAGACATCCACTTATACTCCACTTTTCAAGGTGAACCAACATCGCTCGGCAACATCGATTATGTATATATTTTCTTAGCTGTTGCCATTTTCTTAGTGCTCATTGCTTGTATTAACTATATGAATTTAGCAACCGCTAGATCTATGAGAAGATCTCTTGAGGTGGGGATAAGAAAAGTTATGGGGGCCGTACGAGGATCATTGATTCGTCAGTTTATCATAGAATCTGTTCTCATTGCATTAGTCTCCATGTTGATTAGTTTGATTCTTCTTCTCATAGTTGTTCCAATTATCAATTCGCAACTAGGCACTTCTCTACTTCTAAGCGATCTACTTTCTCAGAAAGTGCTTTTCACGCTTCTAGGCATACTCATATTTACCGGAATACTCAGTGGGTCTTACCCTGCATTCTACCTTTCTGGATTTACACCTATTAAAGCAATTAAAGGTGGCGGTGGAAGCAAAAGAACTGGGAATGTTTGGCTTAGAAGAGTTTTAGTAGGTCTTCAGTTTTCCATTTCCATATTTATGCTCATCGGTACTATGATTATCTATCAGCAGATGCAGTTTGTGAGAAATGCGGACTTGGGGTTTAGTAAAGATCAAGTGGTTAGTTTCACCTTGAATAGAAACGCAAGCGAACGATGGGAAACATTGAAAACTAAGCTTTTGCAGAGTCCACTCATTTCTCATGCTGGAACATCTACCACCGTACCTGGGTCGGGTTTTGGCAAGAATGTAATGCAGGTAGAAACGAAAGAAGGAACCATGGAAAACTATGGTATAGATTGGTATGGAGCTGACTATGACTATGTAGATGTTCTAGGCATAGAAATGATAGAGGGGAGAGCTTTTTCAAGAGAATATTCTTCAGATACAGCATCAGCAGTATTGGTAAATGAAGCTATGATTGAAAGAATGGGTTGGGATAACGCCATTGGAAAACGCTTTCAATTTGATCAAGACAGTACGGTTTTTCACAAGGTAATTGGAGTCGTTAAAAACTTTCACCATCAATCTCTTTACAATCCTATTCAGGCAATTATGATTTTTCCAAGTTTGAATAATCGCCAAGCGATGATTAAAGTAAATGGAGATTTTGCAAAAGGCATGGATCATATTCAAGCTTCATGGTCTGAACTGTTCCCAAATATTCCTTTAGAGCATCAATTGCTAGATCAAAATTTCCTCGACGACTATGAAGAAGACAAACTTCGTGGGAATCTCTTCCTAGGATTTGCCCTCATGATGATCATTATATCAGGTTTAGGGCTTTTAGGACTAGCTTCTTTTACTGCGGAGCAACGAACCAAAGAATTGAGTGTTAGAAAAGTATTAGGAGCAAATGTTCAAGGTTTAGTGATGTTATTAGTCAAAGATTTTATTTGGCTCGTTCTAGTTGGTGCCTTGCCTGCTTTCTACATCAGTTATAGAATAATGAATAATTGGCTAGGTGACTTTGAATATCATATTGAGATTGGCTTCTTTGTTTTTATCGCTGTATTAGTTCTCGTTATGCTATTTGTAATGCTCACTACCGGGTTTCAAGCATATAAAGCTGCAACAGCCAACCCTTCAGATAATCTAAAATATGAATAACAAAAAAAGTCCCTCAATTATATATTGAGGGACTTCACTTATTTGGAATTTAGAATCTTATTTCAAGAACTTATCAACGGGAGCATAAGGCAAATCAAATGCTTCAGAAACACCTTGATACACAACTTCTCCTTCAATAATATTCAAACCTAGTTTCAGTTCGTTATTTTCATTACATGCTCTTTTCCATCCTTTATCAGCTAATTGTATAGCATAAGGAAGCGTTGCATTTGTTAAAGCCAAAGTAGATGTATAAGGTACCGCTCCTGGCATATTGGCAACACAATAATGAACCACGTCATCAATAATGAATATTGGATCCTCATGAGTCGTTGGCTTACAAGTTTCTATACAGCCTCCTTGATCTACAGCTACATCAACCAAAACAGTTCCTGGGGCCATCTCCTTCAACATATCTTTAGTAATGAGGTTAGGCGCTTTAGCTCCCGGAATAAGAACAGCTCCTACTATCAAATCATGAGTAGCAATCAATTCTCTAATATTATACTCACTACTCATGTACGTATTTACATTGGCAGGCATTATATCATCTAAGTATCTAAGTCTTGCCAGATTTAAATCCATCATGGTCACATCAGCACCCATACCTGCTGCCATTTTAGCGGCATTAGTACCTACAACTCCTCCTCCAAGAATTAGCACTTTCGCTGGTCGTACACCTGGTACACCTCCAAGTAGAATACCTCTTCCTTTCATTGGCTTTTCCAAGTACTTGGCACCTTCCTGAATAGACATTCTACCGGCTACCTCAGACATAGGGACTAATAATGGAAGTGACCTATCTGGCTTCTCTACTGTCTCATATGCTAAACAAACTGCCCCACTATCTATCATTGCTTTCGTCAAAGGTTCATGAGAAGCAAAATGAAAGTATGTAAATAACAACTGATCCTTCTTGCAGAGCTTATACTCTTCTTCAATAGGCTCTTTCACCTTAATTATCATCTCTGCTATATCATACGTCGCTTCTATCGAATGAAGAATCTTTGCTCCCGCATCTATATAATCTTCATCACTAAATCCACTACCTTCTCCAGCAGTAGTTTGGATATAAACTTCATGACCTCTTTTTGTGAATTCCACCACACCAGAGGGAGTTACAGCAACTCTGTTTTCGTTGTTTTTAATTTCTTTTGGGACACCTATTATCATTGTTGTTTATTTAATGGTAAGGCAAATATACTAGGTGAAAACATGACAAATCCTAAGTCCGAAAAAATCGAAATAAGTAACATTCCAATCTTTTAAATTGCAAAATATTAATTTGAAATAATTGATTAATCAAAATTAAAGACTGTATTCACTCTTTCAAATCACTCATACCGCGCATATGTATTGATAGATTAACTTTCAAATGAGAGTGAATTTGACTATTTTTGACTTAGTTCTTTACAAATTTCAAGACTCAAACAATACCCCATGAGTGAGACTAAAATCAAAAACACCATTTCTAAAAAAGAAGCTCTTAGTGATTATCGATTAGCCGTCGAAAGTCGGGAGGCCAGTATGATTGGCCGAAAAGAGGTTTTTATGGGTAAAGCGAAATTTGGAATTTTTGGTGATGGAAAAGAACTACCTCAAATAGCTCTTGCTAAATACTTTAAAAACGGAGATTGGAGGTCAGGTTATTACAGAGATCAAACATTCATGATGGCTATTGGTCAACTGACGACACAACAATTCTTCGCTCAGCTTTACGCTCACACAAGCATTGAAGCTGAGCCTGCTTCTGGCGGTCGTATGATGAATGGTCATTTTGGAACCAGATTCTTAAATGATAAAGGCGAATGGCTTACTCAAACAGACAAAAAGAACTCAAGCTCTGATATTTCACCTACAGCTGGACAAATGCCTAGACTTCTAGGGCTAGCTTATGCGTCTAAACTATACAGAAACAACAAAAAGCTAAGTGACTTCAACGATTTTTCAATAAAGGGAAATGAAGTTGCTTTCGGAACAATAGGCAATGCATCCACTTCTGAAGGACATTTTTGGGAGACTATGAATGCCGCTGGGGTTCTTCAAGTCCCCATGGTCATGTCTGTATGGGATGATGGATATGGCATTTCTGTTCCTCAAAAATATCACACTGTCAAAGAAAGCATTTCTGAAGCTTTGAGCGGCTTTCAAAAAACCAAAGACAAACCTGGATTTGAAATTATTAAAGTAAATGGCTGGGACTACCCTGCCCTACTTGAGACATATAAAAAAGCAGTAGAACTCACAAGAAAAACGCATACACCATGTTTAGTTCATGTGGTGGAAGTTACACAACCTCAAGGTCACTCTACGTCAGGATCTCATGAACGATACAAGTCAAAAGAAAGGTTAGAATGGGAAAAAAATCACGATTGCATTCTAAAAATGCGAGAATGGATTATTGAAGAAAAAATAGCTAAAGAGGACGAACTCATAATTCTTGAAAAGGAAGCTAAGAAAGAAGCAAAACAAGGACGAGATCAAGCTTGGAAAGCTTATGCTGCAGACATTAAAAGTGACTCCCAAGAGGTAATTAGCCTAATTCAAAAAGCAGCTATATCATCAGAGAATAAATCTTCTCTCTCAAAGATTACTGACGAATTAACAAAAGAACTAAATCCAGAAAAATCTCATCTTATAAAAGCCGCCAAGAAGACTCTTCGTATAATGAAGAATGAAGATTCTCAAGAGAAGAACATATTGAAAAGTTGGCTTAATGATAAAAGTGATATTTATGAAGCTCAATTCAGCTCTCATTTATATAGCCAATCTGAAGCTTCTGCATTAAATATAGAAACCAATCCTGCCACTTTCTCAGAGGAGAGTGAATTAGTGGATGGTCGTGAGGTATTAAATGCATGCTTTGATCAAATATTTGACCGTGATCCAAGAGTTTTCGCCATTGGTGAAGACGTAGGAAAGATAGGAGATGTAAACCAGGGGTTTGCTGGGCTTCAAGATAAGTACGGAGATCTCCAAATAACTGACACTGGTATTCGTGAAACCACTATTATTGGACAAGGGATTGGAGCTGCGCTAAGAGGACTTAGACCTATAACAGAAATTCAGTACCTAGATTACCTTCTTTACGCTGTTCAGACATTATCTGATGATTTAGCAACGCTACAATATAGAACGATCGGTGGACAGAAAGCTCCATTAATTATTAGAACTAGAGGACATAGACTGGAGGGCGTATGGCACTCTGGATCTCCAATGGGGATGATATTAAATTCATTAAAAGGAATCTTTGTTTTGACTCCCAGAAATATGACTCAAGCTGCAGGGTTCTACAATACTTTGCTAGCATCTGATGATCCCGCCTTGGTTATTGAGTCACTGAATGGATACAGACTCAAAGAACGAATTCCTGAAAATTTAAATGACTTCAGATTAGCTCTTGGTGAACCGGAGATTCTTAGAGAAGGGAATGATGTGACACTAGTTACATATGGTTCTACTTGCAGAATCGCTATGGAAGCCGCTAATCAATTATCAGAAGAAGGGATCAACGTAGAGATCATTGACGCACAAACACTTATTCCTTTTGATAGGCCACAAACAATACTTGAATCTCTTAAGAAAACGAGTAGACTTGTTGTCGTGGACGAAGATGTTGAAGGCGGAGCATCTGCATTTATCATGCAGCAAATACTTGAACGTGACAATGGTTATTTCCATTTAGACTCCAAACCAATAACCATCTGCGGAAAAAATCACAGAGCTGCATACGGAAGTGACGGGGATTACTTCTCTAAACCAAATGTAGAGTCGGTATTTGATAAAATTTATGATCTAATGATAGAAGCTAGACCAAAAGATTTCAAGAAAATTTATTGAGTAATTTCAGATAAAAAAAAGTCAAAAGAAATCTCATTACTCTTATTGAAATTTCTATCAATTATTGAGATAATAATTCTTATTTCACTATCAGCAAAGGCGGCAACAAACCCTCGAGATACTATTTTGTAATCTATAACACCAACTGTACTATTTTCTTCAAAAAGCGGTACTCTAGCATTCCATATACCATCATCACAAGTTGCATTCTCGAATTCTTCTTCATAGTTGACAGGAACAAACTCTCCATTTATGTTTTCCTCGAATCTTATTAGTAGGTTATAGTGTGTTTCCACTCTTTCCACAATAATATCATCAACTACTGATACATCTGCTGATAACAACTCATTATCGATGTAATCAAAAATTTTGAAATTAATCGAATTAAATGCACCATTTTCATTTGCAATAAAAGGGCATTCTAATGGAGGTAATTCATCTAAACTTTTTAATGTATCCTTATTGAAACCGAAAATAACAAAACTATTACCCTCTTCCGTGAAAAAAATATCATTTCCAACAACCCTAGTAGCTACGTAATTCCTTAGCAATACTGGCACTTTAAAGATTGGAAGTGTTGCCGCATCATAATTATCCGCTGTTACAAGTTCATTATTATCATCAATGAAAAAATTGAATTCATTGTACGGCGGAAATATATCTTGATCAGAATCAACCCAAAAATCTCCTCCTCCGTTCTCAAAACTGAATGAAAGAACAAGTGTATCAGAGTCGTTAGTATCTTTAAAAACAAGATTTTCAAATTCGATCTTGGGCTCATCTGGAAATACTTCCTTCTCAAAACAAGAAGAAAGTGCTACCAAAAAAAATAAGCATGATATTTTTACTATTCTTTTCATATTATTAAAACAAATCTAGAAGATACAGCCCTTAATAGATAATGGATTTTGCTGATAGCTTTAAAAAGAAATTATTTACAATTAAAAATGAATCGTTTGACTCATTAACCTTGGAAGTATTTGTTTACCAATATAATAACAATGTTCTCTACAAAAAATTCTGCGACTCACTTAATAAAAACGAAGAGAATGTAAAATCTGTTCGAGAAATTCCCTTTTTACCAATTGATTTTTTCAAAAATCACATTATTAAAACAGGGAAATGGGAAGAAAAAAAAGTTTTTAAAAGCAGTGGCACTACATCTTCCGCTAGAAGTAAACACTATATAAAAGATGTTAATTTCTATCTTAAAAATACAATTAACATTTTTGAACAATTTTTTGAATCTATTTCTGAATATCAGATCATCGCTCTACTCCCCTCATATCAAGAGCAAGGAGACTCGTCTTTAATTTGCATGGTTGATCATTTTATGTCAGTCTCAAAATTTCAAGGTCATTTTGCTTTAAATGAAAACATAGCTGAGCTATTGAGCTCTGAAAAAAAGAAAATACTATTTGGAGTCAGTTACGCATTGTGGGATTTAGCTGAAAAGAATGTAGTAGCCAGAAATACGTTTGTTATTGAAACAGGGGGAATGAAAGGCAGAAAACGAGAGCTAATACGATCTGAACTTCATTCAATTTTACAGAAAGGACTTAGTCAGGATAAAATATGGTCTGAATATGGAATGACCGAACTCCAAAGTCAGGGCTATGGAATTGATGGGCTATTTCAATTCCCCACTTGGACTAAAGCATTGATCAGGGATATAAATGATCCTTTCAGGTATGTCCAAGACGGCAAAAGTGGCGGCATTAATATTATAGATCTTGCTAATATTGATACTTGTTCATTTATTGAAACGAAGGATCTTGGAAGAAAAAACGGAAACTATTTCGAGGTACTTGGTCGTTTTGATAATAGTGATATTCGTGGATGTAATCTTATGATTTAACGAAACATACAAATATTTAATAAAATGCGTTATTAAAACTAGATTTATTCGCTACTTTTGAAAGTATTACAATTGCTGTACTTAATATAAACCGCTTATGAAATTAAAGCTCACAATTTTAGCCGTAATCATTTTAGGAATGAGCGCATGTACTCAAAGAACATGCCCTACGTACGCTAAGGAAGATGTAAAGCAAGATAAAGTAGCTGTAGAAGCTAACGCTTAGTTTACATATTTCTTAACGTCATTAATTGTTATTGTTTCATTAGACATAATAACCAGTCTTTCAATAACATTTCTTAACTCTCTAATATTCCCTGACCAATTTTGGGATATGAGTTGATTTATTGCCTTATCCTCAATACTTTTGACTGCATTACCATATTCAAGAGCAACTTGATTCAGGAAATGCTCCGCAAGTAATCCAATATCTTCACTTCTCTCTCTAAGAGCTGGGACACGAATTACCATCACGCTGAGTCGATGATATAAATCTTCTCTAAAACGACCATTGGCAATTTCCTCTTTTAAATCTTTATTAGTCGCAGCTAATACACGAACATTCACTTTTATAGTTTTGTCTCCCCCAACTCTTGTTATTTTCTGATCTTGCAAGGCTCGAAGAACTTTTGCCTGGGCAGACAAACTCATATCCCCTATCTCATCAAGAAATAAAGTACCTCCGCTTGCCTGCTCGAATTTTCCAATTCTTTGTTTGTGAGCTGACGTAAATGATCCCTTTTCATGACCGAAAAGTTCGCTCTCAATTAGTTCTGATGGTATGGCAGCACAATTCACTTCGACTAATGACGCCTTGGATCGTTCACTTTTTTCATGAAGCCACCTAGCTACCAATTCTTTTCCTGTACCATTCTCCCCAGTAATTAATACTCTAGCCTCTGTGGGTGCTACCTTTTCAATGGTTTCCTTAATTTCCTCAATGGGCTTAGACTTACCTATAATATCATATCCTTTACTCACTTTTTTTCTCAGAACTTTGGTCTCAGTGCTTAGTTGAGAGTTTTCTAGAGCATTTCTAACTGTCAGTAAAATTCTATTGAGATCTGGTGGTTTTTGAATAAAGTCAAAGGCTCCCATTTTAGTTGCTTCAACTGCGGTATCTATTGTGCCATGTGCTGATATCATTATGAAAGGCATATCTAATCCCTCTTCTCCTGCCTTAGCTAACAACTCCATGCCATCCATCTTGGGCATCTTTATATCACATAGTACAAGGTCAATTTTCTCTGTCTGAAGTTTCTGAAGCCCCTCTTCACCGTCTCCTGAAGCAATAATTTCATAACCTTCTTCGGATAATATATCAGCGAGAGCATCTCGAATGCTCTTTTCATCATCAACAATCAATATTTTGGACATAATAAATAGTTATTTTCTAATCCTATCTCAAAAAGCAAGCCAGTAAGCCGGGTTCTGTTTTATTCTATCATTTATCTAGTCCAAAATAATGGATCTAACGACCTACCCAATTCTGCTTGAGCGAGTAACTCTAAATCACAGAACCTATTTGGTCTTTCAGCATGTAAGGTTTACCCTGCCAATGATGTCGCCACCAATGCGGTGAGCTCTTACCTCACCTTTTCACCTTTTCCTTCATAAAATGGAGGTAGTCTGTTTTCTGCGGCACTATCTCTACCAAAATGATATTCATATTGGTGCTTCTTTTTAGGAAGTACATTACTCTATGCTGCCCGGACTTTCCTTTCCTCTTTTAAGAAGAACGATAGATCGGCTTGCCATACAAATTTACATGTAAAGAATGAATCTTGAAGTTCAATTCTGGAACTGAATGGAATCTTTAGATGATTGCTTTTCTTCCTCATCAATACTCTCTTTTTTTATAAGAATTGATTCTTGACGTTTGATCATAAGTAATTCTTTAAAATCGCTAAAAGAATGAACAAAACGAAGGCTGACACCAGTTTCTTGAATTCTATCATCTGTAGAAATAAGAGATTGGGTAGTCCTAAAAACTTTAGCTCTTAACTTCCCATCCTTAGTTAAACTATATTCTACAGATAGGTCTCCAACTATATCGTTTAGCACATTTGTGTTTTCTTCCTCAGTATCAATACTTGTACTATTGTTTGATATTGCTCCACCTCTGGTAACCTTTAGTCTACCATCCAAAAAAGTATAGGCCAACCTAAGCTGCAAATTATTAAAAGCCTCCTTGTCAAGGCTGGCCAAATCAACATCAATTTCGAGATTTTCATCTACTTGACTCAATAGATAGCTTAATTGACCTGATAATACTTCACTAGCACTTCCACTTACATCAACACCCTGACTTCCTTGATTGAAAAGATCTGATTTGGGTGAAAATCGCTTTAGAAAAAGAAGACTTACGACTTGATTTCTCAGCTCTTCATCATCTTCATTTATCAAAGTAAGCTGACCTTTCTCATCTCTGCCTCCTACTCCTTCATCTTGCAGTTGTAACTCAAAATCTATCTCTGGTGAAAGAATACCCCCATCAAGGTACAAGACAACTAATAAGGGAATGGACGGACTAGCCTCATTAGCATTAATATCATTCGAAGGGCTAAGATCTGAAAATGATGCTCTTTGAAGATATGTAGCTTCCAAATCCAGAATAGCATTATAAGGATCTCCATACCATGTAATAGTACTACCTGGAACAACATCAAACTCTTTACTTATAACACTTGCCATAGTAAAATTATAGGCTCCATCAGTCAGTTCAATCGGCCCAAACATGTCAAATTCACCATCCGTATCCAAGGTCAATTTCAAATTTCCTCTTCCTCTTCCCCTTACAATATCGCCTGCTTTCAAATCAAAGATTAATTCACAGTAGGCATCTGGCGTTACTTCAATATCGAAATCAAGAGTTAAACCTCGATATTTAATTTCTTCTACAACTTGAGTAGTGTCAGATAAATCTATAAATGAAATATATTCTTCCTGAGTTATACTACTGGTTTCAGTCAATGGGACAAAAAATCGAGTGTTTTTTTCTGTTTTAATAGCTGCTTTTAGTAGCAGGTCGGAAAAAGGACCCTTAATATCAACAGTTCCTGTTCCATAAACTGATCCATAGTACAAACTATTATCAACGAGAGTTGTATTCAAAAACTCAAAATCATTTGCCCTAACTTGAATATCAGCACCCAAATCTTTAAAATAGTTATGCGTTATATACCCAGTTACCTGTGCTTGTGCTCCTTTCCTATCTGTTAAATTAAAATTATTGAATGATATTTGGTTTGAGTTAAAATTCACTCCCCCTTCAAACGAATAGTCAGTATTGAGATAATTTACTCTAACCCCGCCTTCCTCAACAGAACATGATCCAGACATCTGTGGCTTACGAAGTGTTCCTCCTATCTTCAAATTACCATTTGCCACTCCTTTAATATTAGAAAAATTCTCTTCTAGAAATGGCTGCCCAATAACTAAATCAGCTTGATCAAAGGTGACGTCAATATCTAACTGATCAGATTCATTTAAAGGAAAATACCTCCCCTTTACTTGTATTGATTTAAAATTATCTCTAATTACATCTAACTTAGTACTTACCAATTTTCGAGATGGGTCCCAATCAGCAGATCCGATAACATTGCCTACTGGTAAATTTTCTAATTCCAATTGAATGATTTGGAATCCGCCATCAAACTTGAATTGATCAGAGCTTTGGTCTTGGAATAATCTAAATGAGCCGTTAAGAAAACCATCAATTTTGGTACTGCTAAAGAGGCTAATCTTATTCATCTTTAAGTCTTCTGCACCAAAATTTATTGATGTTGAATCGCTATTAGAGTAAATCCCTGAAACAGACAGCAACTCTCTCTCATCAAAAATTTCCAAATTCTCTAGCCTTGTTACTTTAGGCAAAATAGTAATTCTGTTATTGGGATTGAAACTCCATCTTTCATCAAACAAAACCACCTCAGAAGGCATCATCCTTAAGACAATTGAGTCCGAAAATAGCTTCAGTTTACTTTTCATATGGATATCTGATGATGTCTTCTCTTGCTTTAGCAATGTGATTAACTCTATATCATCATCGGACCATACCCCTTCTAAGAGAAAGTCTGTTGTTTCAGGAACTCCTTTAATAGTTTGTCTATCAGAACTAATTATGATATTGGTTAAAAAATTTTGTGAGCTTTCATCATTAGATGCATTTATCTCTAATGAGGGGTTGAAGATTTCAGCGCTTTTAATTTTCAAATAATCGGTACTAAAATATGTTGAAATGTTGAAATTTTTACTCTTTCTAAAATTGACCTCTAGTGAAGCACTATTTGGCATTTCAACAGGAATATTCAGTGAATCCAAGTATTTAGATAAATCTAAAAACTCCGCATTCAGCTCTACCTTATACTCTTCGTCTGAAGCATTATTGACAAGAGTGTCTGAAAGTAAGTTAAGTTTTGCACCGTATTTGTTTAAAACTATTGGTAAATCGTTTAATAAATCTGAAATTTTAAATTCCCCCTTTATTTCACTTTCAACACCAGGCATCAATAAAGAAATATGTCTGACACTATCAATAAATGAAGCCTTCATTCTTACCGAGTCAATATATATGTCCTTATCTGCCCAAATAATCAATACTGAATCCAAATTAGCGTATCCAGTAAAATCATCAAGTTCTAAATCTGTAGCTTTAACATCAATAGCCCCTTTTATAAAAAGAGGCGTTTTTGATAGATTAAGTTTATCTACTTGGACAGAATCAATTAAGATCTCCAAATTGAGTACTTCCAATTGTTTGGATAAATCAATCTGCGCATCTCCATTAAGTCTACAACTAGGGTCATGAATCGAAAAAGTACCTTCGAAAGAATTGGATGCAAAGTGTCCCGAAGCATTGATCGAATCATAGACATAGTCTTTAAATCCACTCTTAAATGCTACCGCTTCTAAATCGAAATTCGCATTATCTTTTGTAATCCCTCTTCCATTAATAGATGCTTCTAAGTTTATTGTTTCAATAAGATCGTTTTGAATAAGGGCTCCAATATTTGCATTAATTAATGATAAGTTCCCATTATAAATCATTTCTGAAGCGACATCTGGTATCTTTAAATTTATATCTGATTTAAATGAACCCAAATCGGTATCAAAATCTCCTTTTGCAACAAAGTCCTTTGTAAATCCTGCAAAATTTCCTGTAAAGTCTAGTCTTCCCAACCGTCTTACATTTCTGGATAAACGACCAACATAGTCATCAATATCATGTGGAACAATATGAGCCTTTTTTATTTCAGCCAATATAAAGGTCTCTTCTACTTTAGGTAATCCTGAGCAGCTTACCTCACCCTCAATAAAAGATTCATCACCAAACGAGATTATGGTATTTTCAATATTAAAATCTCCAACTTTTCCTTCTATCTTACCATCAAGACTAAGATTTGATTTCAAATCACTAGAACCAGTTATTAGTTCAAAATCATCTGCTGAAATAACAGTCTTATCGAAGTGAAAAACAAAGTATACGCTATCTACGAAAGTCGAAAAATCATCAAATCCATTATACAAAAAATTTAAACTGTCTGAAATGTGACTTGTCGGAGTAACAAAGTCCAAATCATTCATTTTGAGAAATTCTTTACATAACTCAAAATCACTATTGAAATCAACGATAGAAAATCCCGAATTTCTATCAATACCATTCATTTGTAAAATCGATCCCGTAATTGTATCTGAGCGTACTTCCAAATCAGTCATCTCATAATTGGGAACTTCAAAGTTTAGGTGAGCAAAATCAACTTTACCTTTATTTCTTTTTTTTGTCTTATCCGAAAATCTCAAGTCTAAATTGTTAAATTTTAGGAAAGATATTTGAATAGGCTTAATCTGTTTTTTAACTGTATCTGTTTTGAGCGAACTGATAAACTGACTCAGGTTCAATTTAGAGATACTATCATGCTTAATTAATTGAAGAACAGCCCCCTCAGATATAACTTCTTCAATATTGAGATAATCGCCATTCAATAAATCCCAAATCCTATAATTGACCAAAACTCTATTCGCATAGATGAGTGTATCGCTTTCTTTATCTAAGATCAAAATTTCACTAAGACTTGCTCTATCGAGCCATGAAATATTAACCTTATCCACAGTAATGATATGATCAGTCTTTTCCGAAACTTTGAGTAATACTTTATCAGCGATAAAAGTCTGAACAGCATCTAGCTGTAACGATAGAAGAGTGACCAAAATAAAACAAATGGAATAAAAGAAAGTAGCCGAAAAAAATCTCCAAATGGCCTTACGAATAATCGATATTGTTAACTTGGTCTTCAAAAATTTCTTGTGGCCATAATTCTAGGAATCGAATCATCTTGTGATGAAACATCTGCATCTATCTGCATAAACGGCAAAGTAATTAATAATGAGATTGCAACGCAAGCAATTCATGAGCAGTATGGTGGAGTAGTTCCTGAATTAGCTTCTAGAGAGCATCAGCGAAATATCGTGCCAATAGTTTCGAATGTTATCGAGTCTGCTGGGGTAAAAATGTCCGACATTGATGCAATAGCATACACCAGAGGACCTGGCCTACTTGGCGCTCTACTTATAGGTTCTAGCTTTGCAAAGTCCACTGCTCTTGCGTTATCAGTGCCTACGATTCCAATTCATCATATGAAGGCACATGTGCTCGCACATTTTATAGATGATCCTAAGCCTGTATATCCATTTATTTGTTTGACTGTGAGTGGTGGACATACCCAAATACTAAGAGTAAACAGTGCTACTGAAATGATCATACTGGGTCAAACTCAAGATGATGCTGTAGGTGAAGCTTTTGACAAAGCTGCCAAATTGCTAGGACTTCCCTATCCTGGTGGTCCACTTATTGATAAATTGTCCAAGGAAGGTGATCCGAGAGCATTCAAGTTTACCAAGAGTGAAATGCCTAATTTAGATTACTCATTTAGTGGCATTAAAACTTCCATTTTATACTTCCTAAGAAAGGAGCTACAAAAGAATGAAAAATTCATTGAAAATAATCTCAAAGATCTAGCGGCTAGTATTCAAGCAACTCTTGTCGATATGCTCATGCAGAAGTTAAGACTCGCAGTGAAGCAAGAAGGTATAACATCAGTAGCTATTGCGGGTGGCGTTTCAGCTAATAGCGGATTAAGAACTGCTTTAGAGGAAGAATCTACAAAAAGTAACTGGAAGATTTTTATTCCAGATTTTCAATACTGTACCGATAATGCAGGAATGATAGCCATTAGTGGCCATTTACTTTATGAGCAAAATGCTTTTGGCGACTTGAAGGATAGTCCACTTCCAAGGATGCCTTTCTGAGTGATAAAGCGTCTTTTTTCTTTACAATAAGTGATATATACGTACTTTTATGCCATGAGTAAGGACAAGCAACGATTTTCTAATAACATTCAAATAAAGAACAGAAAAGCGAGCTATGAATTTGAGTTTATAGATAAGTATGAGGCGGGTATCATGCTCAAAGGGACTGAAATAAAATCGCTGAGAGAAGGAAAAGCTAGTGTTCAAGAAGCTCATTGTTATTTTAGAAAAGAGGAGCTTTATGTAAAAGGAATGAATATTTCACCATATACTCAAGCCAGCTTTGCTGAGCATGATATGGCAAGAGATAGGAAACTACTCTTAAAAAAAAGAGAGCTTGAAAAGCTAAAAACCAAATCTGAAGAAAAGGGTCTTACCATTATTCCCATTAAACTTTTCATCAACTCAAGAGGACTGGCAAAACTTCAGATAGCACTGGCCAGAGGTAAGAAAATTTATGACAAGAGAGACAGTATCAAACAAAAAGATCAGAAACGCGATCTTGAGCGATTAAAGATATAGATATATTCTAACCCAAGTTCAATAATCTTCTGTGATAGTTAATTTGACCTAAGTGATAATTTAAATGTCCATACAAATGAAAAATGAATTCTGAAATTGACATTGGATAAGCAAACGGTTGTAATGGAAACTCATTCTCCCATTCTTTTTCATTTACACTGTCTAAATATTTTGTAACCACAATAGTTGTTTGTTTGATTTCTTCTTGCAACTCACTAAGAGTAACTTTTCCTTCAAATTCAAAAGGACGATTTCTTTCATAATCTGATTTTCCAAGAACTGCTCCAATAAAATGCTGGAGATTTCCACATAAATGAAGAGTTAGATTCCCAGCCGAATTAGAAATATCTCCTTTAACTATCCAAAGGCCATCTTCTTTCGAATATTCAGTAATCTCATATTCCAACTTAGCTAAATCTCTCTTAAACAACTTACTGAGTTCAGTTGATATCTTTACCTCTTTCATATCTCATTATTCTAAAGTTTCTATTTCCAGTGTATACAAATCTGAGGTAGAAGCTAAAAAGTCATCTTTCAAATTCTTTTTAATAATTGCATCTACTTTGCAACTCAATTGAAAGTCTCTTTCAATTACTTCAATTTCAAACTCCTGAATAAGTCGTTCTACATTACTCAGAATATCATAAGGAAATCGAAGTTCTAGGTTAATTGTTTCAAAAATGCATTTTTTGGATGCATTTGTCAGCGCAGATTCTGTGGCCAACTTGTATGCATTAATTAAGCCCCCTACCCCAAGCTTGGTTCCTCCAAAATACCTGACCACAATCACAAAGACGTTAGTTAAATCAAATGATCTTATTTGGCCAAGTATTGGATCACCAGCTGAATGATTTGGCTCTCCATCATCATTAGCTCTATAAGTCTGATTTTCCATACCCAGAATCCATGCATAACAGTGATGTCTGGCATCATAATGGATTTTCCTCAGTTCTTCCTGAATTACTTTTATATCTCCCTCTGTAGTTATTGGATATGCGTAGGAAAGAAATTTGCTTCCCTTTTCCTTATATAAACCCTCAGATGAGGCAGAGATTGTATAATAAGTCTTTAGAGTTTTGATAATAGTCGCTTTGCCTCAAGTTCAATTTGTTCAGTCTCTGAGAACTCGATTGCTAAATTCAATGATTCTTTAGCTTTCTCATTTTCTCGCTTTCTCATTTGAATTCTTGCTAAACCCAAGTAGCCGAATCCCTTGAAATATTCTCCATGAGTCATTACTTTCTCTCCAAATTTTAATCCCTTCAAATAGGCATATTCAGCTTTCTCTTTATTGAATATTACTTTTTCTTCGTAATAACCTAAAAACACAAAACCAGCCAACTTATAATATGGATTTTCATGAACGATAAGCGAGTAAATAACCTCTAGTGGTACTTTCCTGAAATCCACTGGATTGGCCAATGATTCAATATATTTTGCTTTGGCGTAATAATTTTTGGGGAACATTTCACACAACTTGGCCAAATGCTCTTGTGCTTTTTGAGGATTATATTCGTAACGGAGGTAGATATAACTTAAATACACATCCGCCTCAACACGGGAAAAAATAGACTTTTCACTCGCCTCTTCCAGTTGTCTTATTCCTAAATCAATATCACCATTTCGAAAAAACCATAGCAGCGGTTTGTATACGGGATGTTTCTCAGGATATTTTTCTCTGAAATAATTGTACAACCCTGTTGTCAATAGAAATTCTGGATAGTCATCCACAATTTCAAATCCCTTTTTCATTAAACCGTAAGCACTATTTGCTTCTGAAAGGGCTTTCATTGAATAGCCTTGATCTGCATAATACTCTGCTAGCATGCCATGAGAAGCCATCGTAAAAAACACCATTTCTGGGTTCTTTAAATCGGGATCCAACTTTTCTGCAATATCAATAGCACTGTATAGCTCCGATTGCATTTCCAAAAAAACCTCTTCTGTGATAGTAGGAATATTTTCCCATAACAATGTCATGGCGCGCATCAAAGGAACGACTGGGTGATTTGGCAACTTTCCCTGAACCTGATCTATATAGAAATAGGCTGAATCTGGTGAAGCATTGTAAATATGATCAGCCCCTTTTTGCACCAGGTCAATCAATTCCTCATTCTCAAATACTTGTGTGTAGCCAAGATGAGAAATGTAAATAAAAAGTATGGTGAAGGACAGTTTCAAAAATGAATTTTTTATATATAAAATTGTGAATTTTCAATTTGGCAAGATAGCAACGTATGCAATGCCATGAAAGAGTCAATCATTAATTTTGCGCAACATGGAATTTAAAACAAAAGGTATTTCAGATATTGAAACGAATCATTCGATCGTCTATTTCAAACCTGCTTATCTATCTACACAACAACACAAACAACTCATAAGATACAGTGGTCATAACATGGAATTGACCATTACTGTTTCTGATAAAATTGCAATAAGCCTACCAAAAAGTCCTTTTGGTTCCTTGGTGGTCGAGAAAGAAGTCGATTCATCCAAACTTGCAGAGTTTTTAAACTTTATAAAAACAGACCTAAAGAAGTATGATGTTAGCCAACTTGTAATTCATCACCCATCTGAAATATATCAAGGATTTGCATCAATCTCTCATTTAGAGAAACTGGGATGTCAGATTACTTACAGAGATATTAATCAACATATTCCTTTAGTTGAAAATTGGAAAAATGATCTCCATAAGATGCAATCAAGGAAATTGCAATCACTTCATGAAAATGGATTTCAATTTAGAAAAATGAATAGCTCTGAACTAGAAACAGCACATCAGTTCATTTCGGCTTGTAGGCAAGTACAGGGTCTTACCATTAATATTGATTGGGAACATCTTAAAAAATTAAGCGACGAAACAGATGCTTATGAAAGTTTTGGTGTATTCAGAGATGATAAATTGTCTGCAGTTTGCATTACTGTGAAGGTATCAGACGAGGTAGTCTATTATTATCTACCTGCAACCAGTCCTACTTTTCGTACAGAAAGTCCTATGGTTATGTTAATTGAAGGTATGGTAGATTACTACAGGAGTATGAACTACCTACACTTTGATTTGGGTGCTTCCTCTATTTTAGGCAAACCCCAAGATAGTCTCATCCTATTCAAAGAAAGAATGGGCGCTATTCAAACTGAAAAGCCCACTTATATGCTAAAGATTTAATTAGTCATATTACCAATAACTTAGCAACATGAGTTCTCCATTGGTTACGGTCATTTGTCTCTGCCACAATCAGGCTCCTTTTGTTGCTGAAGCTATTCAATCAGTATGGGATCAAAACTACACCAACGTGGAGTTAATCGTGGTGGATGATGGAAGTACTGATGGAAGTAAAGAGTCAATCAAAGAAATTTTAAAAGGTTCATCCACTGTTTTTATTGATCTAGATAAAAGCGTAGGAAATTGTACAGCTTTCAATCAAGGATTAAAGAAAGCAAAAGGAGAGTTTATTATTGATTTAGCAGCAGATGACATCTTGTACCCTAAGAGAGTATCTGAGGGAATAAAGTCATTTGAAATAAAAACGGGCATCAATTTCTGCGATGTGATGATGCTTAATGAAGAAGGTGATCATATCAAATCTCATTATAAGAGAGATGAAAATGGTGTCCTCTTAGAAACGGTACCTGTAGGCAACATATATAAGGAGCTTATTTCATCTTATTTTGTCTCCCCCCCTTCTATGATGATTAGAAAAATTGTCCTTCAGGAACTAGGAGGGTACGATGAAGACTTGAGTTACGAAGATTTTGATTTTTGGATTAGATCGTCAAGAGGTTGGAAATACTCCTTTACTAATGAGATTTTAGTAGGTAAAAGAACTGTTAAAAATTCTTTATCTGATAAACAGTTTCAATTCAGAAGCAGGCATCAAAAAAGCACACTCAAGGTTTGTAAGAAAATAAAACACCTCAATAAATCAAGAGAAGAAGAGTCTGCATTGAGAAAAAGATGCTTGTATGAAATAAAGCTCTGCCTCCGTTATGGTAATCTTGAACTAATTCCTCAGTTCTTGAAATTAATTTAGGACACTACCAAATACCTTCTCAATAATAGCACTACCCCAAGCAAACGGATTATCTCTGATTTTCTTTTCTTCTTCTCCAACCAGATGAAAAAGACCATCAATGGCTTTGCCTGTTGCATATTCATCTATACTATTAGGCAAGTTAATTTCTAGAACATCACTTGGGCTTATTGTTCCAATAAGAACATTGTAGTCGTAATTTAAAAATTCAGCAGTTTTAGTGAAAAGTTGGTTTGCTCCTGTTGCATCCAAAGCTGACTTAACATCAGGATTAAATGCTTCAAATAGAGCTTGGTTAGTTGATTCGTAGAAAAAGCTAGTGGCAGCAGTCTCATTCCCGTTTAAGATGTCAAATCCATCACTAATACTCATATTTGTTATTGCACTCCCAAAAATTGGAACAGCCTTATCAGCAGCTCTTTCAGCCCCCCGATTCATTGCCATAGCCAGGTCTTCAAACAAATCATTACCATCATTTTCTACCGCTATATAAGCAGTATATAATGTCTGGAGTGGTATTCCTGCTACCGTTTCTGTTTGGATTTTATTTTGTAATTCTACTACTTCCTCTGGCAGCAAAATTCTGATAACTTCATTCTTTAAATACCCATCAACAGATGAGGCGCTTAGAACAGAATTATCTAAACCAACCCCTAAAGCTTCTTTCAATCCTTCGATTACTTCACCTTCAGTTAAACCAGGTGCAACAGCTTCATCTAGAAGTTCACAAGAAACAAAAAGAGACATAGTACAAAGCGCACTTGCAAATACAAAAATCTTAAAAACTTTCATTTCAAAACTATAATTAATAGGTGGAATCGACACATCAAATTTAGATAGATAGTTTCATTAACTAAATTGGTCCTGTCAATTATTATGCCCAACTAATCGAAAAGTCTGTTGTGTATGAGCGCCTTTTAGACTAATCGTTTAAAGAAGAGGTATTTATATAATTTAAGAACTCATTCTTCACATCTTGATTATTGAATTTTCCATCAAAATAAGCAGTTCCTGTTCTGCTATTTGTATCATTCACACCTCTTGAAGAAACACACATGTGAGAAGCATCCATGACAACAGCTACATCGTCTGTTTCTAGAATAGTTTTCAACTCTTCAGCTATCTGTACCGTCAATCTCTCCTGAACCTGAGGGCGCTTAGAAAAGTACTGAACTATTCTATTAATCTTGGATAAGCCAATCACCTTTCCACTGGAGAAGTATGCTACATGTGCTTTGCCATAGATAGGCACAAAGTGATGTTCGCAGTGAGAATAGAATGTTATATCCTTTTCCACCAACATCTGATTGTAGTTGTACTTATTTTCAAAAAGACGTATTTGAGGTTTGTTTTCAGGATTAAGTCCAGAAAATACTTCCTCGATGTACATCTTGGCTACTCTCTTTGGAGTTCCTTTCAAGCTATCATCATCCAAATCAAGTCCCATTATTTGCATAATTTCCTTGAAGTGCTTTGAAATCAACTCGATTTTTAGCGCATCATCTTTTTCAAAAGCATCTGGTCGAAGTGGAGTATTAGACGAGGATGATACATGATCATCTCCCATATCATCTAAATCATGCTGGGTATTCAGCGGAGTTTCTTTCTGTTTCATACAATGTTATTTTCATATCGAACTGCTCATCTATCTCGCTCCTTAACAAGTCATAAATGACTTTTGCAATATTCTCAGCTGTTGGATTTAGGTTTTCAAATTCTTTTACGTCAAGATTCAAATTTTTATGATCGAATCGATCAAGCACGTGTTTTTTAATCAGTGTACTTAACGCCTTCATGTCATATACATATCCAGTCTCTACTTGCACCTCACCTGTCAATGTCACAATTAACTCATAATTGTGGCCATGCCAGTTAGGATTGTTGCATTTCCCAAAGACTTCTTCGTTTTTTTCATCAGACCATTTTGGATTATGCAATCTGTGAGCTGCATTAAAATGTTCTTTTCTGTTTATTGATACTCTTGGCATATTGTAAAATTACAGGTCTCTTAACAAAGAGTTAGATAAAGATGTTTCCAATTGCTATGAATTTATTTCCAATCAGCTTTGTTTTGTCCTCTTTCTATAAAGCAGCAAGAATCTTTAGTGACTGAAGAATCTTCAGACCGAACTTTAGCAGTTATCGGAACATATTAAAAATTGACTGAGTGGAAATAATAGAAATTCGTAAGAAGATAGAAAAGTATCGAGCAGATGGGAAGAAGATGTTTACTACATCTTCTTTTCAGACTCACAGTATTCCAATGCTTCACATCATCAGTGAAATTGACAATTCTATTCCTGTCTATTTCATTAATACGGGATATTTATTTCCTGAAACGATTTCTTTCAGGGATCAAGTGACTGAAAGATTAGGTTTGAATTTTGTTGATTTGAAACCTAACACTCCAAAGTACATGCAGAGAGAGTCTAACGGGAAATTGATGTTTACCACCGATCCAGATCACTGCTGCTATTTGAACAAGACACAGCCGATGGAAGCTGTTCTTGCTACACACGATGTGTGGATCAATGGAGTAAGAGGCGATCAAAGTGCCACGAGAAAAGCTATGAAAGAAGAGCAACCGGCTCCCTTCGATAGCATTCGCTTTCATCCTATGCTAGACTGGGATAAAAGAAAAATATTCGCTTATACAAAAGAATATGATCTCCCAAAACATCCTCTAGACGCTAAAGGATTCATCAGTATTGGCTGTGAGCCATGCACAAGAAAAATGGATCTTGATATGCAAGAGAGAGAGGCAAGATGGTTCGGTTTAAATAAAGTCGAATGTGGATTGCATACAGATTTAGTTAAATAGCTTTCGACAAGCTCGACCTTACATTATTGAGTCAGACTCACCCTTACAATTCAACTAAAAAAACATGAAAGTACTAATTACCGGTGGAGCCGGATATATTGGAACCAAGTTGGTTAAGCGTTTGGTAGAACAAACAGAAATTGAAAAAATCATTATCTATGATAATCTTAGCAAGGGACATCATAATTTTTTTCTCGGCCAGAGGTATTCGAATAGCGAAAAAATAGAAGCTGTTAGAGGTGACATCCTAGACACTAGGAATCTCAAAAAATTAATGAAAGACGTAGATGTAGTGATACATCTAGCTGCAATAGTTACCACTCCTTTTGCTAATACAGATCCTCATTTTTATGAACAGGTAAATCACTGGGGAACTGCAGAAGTTGTCTATTCTGCCGAAGAATCTGATATCTCTAAATTCATATACCTGAGTAGTACGTCGGTTTATGGAGCAAGTGATCAGGTGGCTGATGAGAGTACAGAACCGGCCCCTTCTACCTTTTATGGGATATCAAAACTCAGAGGTGAAGAGCATGTAAATCGCTTATCTGAAAAGAAAAATGCCATCAATATTAGATGTGGCAATGTATATGGCTACAGCAAGTCCATGCGATTCGATGCGGTAATCAATCGCTTTATGTTTGACGCCAACTTTTCTAATCGTATTCAAATAAATGGGAATGGTAAACAATCAAGAGCTTTTATTCATTCAGAATATTTATGTGATAGCTTGGTGAAAGCAATCATTGGAGAGGTGAAATCTGGAACGTATAATTTAGTAGATAAGAATTTACAAATACTAGAGATAGTAGATGTTTTAAAAGAGATGTATCCTTCTCTCGAATTTCTTTTCACAAATCAGCACATGAATTTGAGAGAATTGAAAATTAGCCCTGAAAGTGACCTATTTAATCACATGGAAAAATTTGAATCACGAGACTTAAAAGAAGAGCTTGAGGAATTTAAAGAAAGATTTGCTTTCTAAACCCTCCCCACGCGAATAAAAACAGGGAAGGTGACTGTTCGCTTCCCTTCACTCCAAATTTTACTAAGGTCATCTAGAAGTTTATCTACGGGGTGATAACCATTCGCTTTCTTAAAATGCTGCACTGCAGACCATGTTCCAATGTATCCCGTTAGTTCTTCCAGTGACATTTCGTTTTTGATATCAAAATTTTGGGTAACCTCTATTTCATTGAAGGGAAAAGGGATGGTTTTGTATTCCTCAACTATATGATTTCTCTCTGGATCCCAAAATGGTTTAGTTACATTCCAATAGAAATCCTTGATCATCTCTCCTATTTTACCATCTACCTTAACCAAGCCATAACCAAAGAGTGCAATGACTCCATCGGGTTTAAGAACTCTCTTCACTTCTAGATTGAACCGCTGAAAGTCAAACCAGTGAGCGGCTTGTGCTACAGTGACTAAATCGAAATGATGATCTGGAAAATTTGTCTTTTCTGCTGATTGAAGTGAATACTCAATATTCGATTTTAAAGTCGCATTTTTTAGTTGCTTCTCGCTTATATCCGAAGCTAAAACTCTTTGAAATCTATCGGCTAGTTGCACAGCAAACTGACCGTTTCCCGTTCCACAGTCCCAGCAATTTTCTTGACCACCAGTCAATGAAATTAAATAATCGATTAGCTTTTGTGGGTATTGGGGACGAAAACGAGCGTAATCGTTAGATTGAGTTGAGAAATTGTCTTTCATAGATTGGTCAACAGTTTTGAGTCTGTAGGCAACAGAGTGACTAGAGTCTAATTATTCAATCATCAACACCTTCCAAGCTGTATCTATTTCTCCTTCGTTC
>JBGCFL010000054.1:0-24639 GCA_045106975.1 Ekhidna sp.
GGTATTGATGGATGTTCGTCCACTGCTGTTGGAAATAGTTTGGTTGATGATGATTTAAACATCCTACTATCGGGAGATATATCATTCTTTTATGATAGAAATGCCTTCTTTCACAATTACCCATTACCCAACCTAAGAATTATCGTTTTCAACAATCAAGGAGGTGGTATTTTTAGGCTGATTGAGGGTCCCGCAAATCTTCCCGAGCTGGAAGACTATTTTGAAACAAGACACAACAGATCTGCTAAGTACATTTGTCTAGAAAATGAAATGGAGTATGTGCAAGCATCCTCCATCGAAGAAATTAAAGAGGCTTTAGTATCATTTTATAAGCCATCTAAACATGCTAAGGTGTTAGAAATATTTACTGACCCAGCAACAAATCAAAAAGAGTATAAAAAACTGAAACAATACATTTATGAGCAAATCAGAAATTGATTGGACAACTGTCAAAGATTTTGAAGACATCACGTATAAAAAGTGTGGCAAAGTAGCGCGAATTGCTTTCAACAGACCTGAAGTACGCAATGCCTTTAGACCAAAAACAGTAGGAGAACTTTACAAGGCATTTTTAGATGCGCGTGAAGATGTGAACATTGGCGTGGTGCTGTTGAGCGGTGAAGGTCCTTCAGCCAAAGATGGTGGATGGGCTTTTTTTTTTTTTTTTTATCAAAATGCGAGAGGGCATCAAGGATATGTAGATGATGATGGGATGCCAAGACTCAACATACTTGAGGTTCAAAGGCTTATCCGATTCATGCCAAAGGTGGTGATTGCAGTTGTTCCAGGATGGTCTGTTGGTGGTGGACATAGTTTGCATACGGTTTGTGATCTTACTCTTGCTAGCAAAGAACATGCCATTTTCAAACAAACAGATGCCGACGTTACCAGCTTTGATGGTGGGTATGGTTCTGCTTACCTAGCTAAAATGGTAGGGCAAAAAAGAGCTAGAGAAATTTTCTTTCTAGGAAGAAATTACTCAGCTCAAGAAGCCTATGATATGGGTATGGTGAATGCTGTTTTCCCACATGAAGAACTAGAAACAGAAGCGTACAACTGGGCGCAAGAGATACTTCAAAAATCTCCTACCTCTATCAAAATGCTGAAATTTGCCTTCAACCTGACCGATGATGGAATGGTAGGACAGCAAGTATTTGCTGGTGAAGCCACCAGACTTGCCTACATGACTGACGAAGCTAAGGAAGGCAGAAATGCTTTTCTAGAGAAGAGAAAACCAGATTTTGATGATGTAAAGTGGATACCTTGATCTAGTAAGCACCTTTCATCTGATGGAAGTACAATAAAAAAGGGTGATACTAACGATTAGTGTCACCCTTTTTTTGATTGAAGATGTTGATCGAATTAGTTCATCAATTCATCAAACGTGATAGATACATAGTAAAGAGTACCAATGTTTGGTCCACCTAAACTCTGAATATAATTATCTCCAAATAAGTTACTACCCCCTACTTTCAATACAGATTTAAGATCTGGTAACTTAAGAGATATTTGAGCATCCAAGGTAGAATATGAAGGTACATCTCCTATTGCGAACGAAGATTCCCAACGGAAAGCTTCTTGCCATCTATACGTAATGTTAAATCCTAAATTGTCTGTAATTTTTCTATTGCCAAACTTGATATTGAATTTATGCTCAGGAGTATTAAAATCATTTAATACATCGTTTGTGAATCCACCCACAAATTTGTTCCAACTATAGTTACCACCAATGGTATATCCTTTCGGCAAATTGTAAGTAAGTGCAAGAGCAGCTCCCTTTGAGGTAACCTCATTATCCAAGTTAGTATAGATTTGAGCTGTATTTCCTTCAAAAGCTCCCCCTCCCAGATCTGTCAATGCAGATCCGTTTAGTATTGTAGCATAATTCGGATCTCCGACAGCAGCTCCAGTTAAGGCAGTAGCTCCTGATACACTTCCTGCATCATGCTCTTCAGCTATTACTAACTGAACTTGAGTAATGAAATCAGAATAAGTATTATGATAGAACTCTACATCAAACAATAGTGTATTAGCTATCAAACTTTTATAACCTACTTCAAAAGATCTTACTCTTTCTGGTGTTACCGGCTTAATATCAGCTGTTGTAAACGGTACTAAGATATTTGCATTCGTTCCAGGAGTAGCACTTGGATTACTGAAATAATCATTCCTAAAGTCTCTGACAGATCCGCCTGTGTATGCTAAAACTTGTCCAGTTGAACTTGTTCGATCAAGCTGATATCTCTCATAGTTTTCTCTCAGGCCACCTAACAATCGAGTTGAAATTGTATTTAGGTCTATGTATTGACCCTGTGTAGTAGGGTTTCTAAAACCCGTCTGAAATGATCCTCTGAAGTTGTGATTATCTTTCACTGTATATACTGCTGATAATCTAGGGTTAACTTGTCCATCAAAGTTTTCATTTTTATCAAATCTTACAGAACCACTAAACTTCAAATTATCAGTCACACGCTTACCAGCCTGCATATATGCTCCAAATTCATTGATCTGAATTCCTCCATCTTGGTCAGGAAATATTGTTCCCCCAGATCTCAAATCAAAGATTCTGAAACTACCTCCGGCTTGCAGTTCCATAAAGTCAACTTCATTTTTAAAGTCATACTGAGCATCTGCTTGATACATTTTTGTATTATCACTAAATGTTGGTCCAAATGGAACAACTAAACCATTCAATCCTCTCTCCTTGTACTGATTGAATAATGCTGGATTTTCTGTTGGATCGGCTGGGAATGCACTGTTTGTTTGAGTTCTAGCATAGTTGTGAGCTGCTTGCTGTACCAAAATTTGTTCATTAGCAGGGAGATTCTGAACCTCTCCTGGTTGATACCCCTCATTATTTAAATGCTCTATATAGTTGACCCCATAAGTAGCCAACCAAGTAGAAACACCTCCTCCACTTCTAAAATCGTTCATTTTCAATGCAAGAAATTCCGTAATGTATGAATCGCCTGAATTCTCTGCAGTCATATAGGCTCTTAAGAAAAAATTATCGGCTCTTAACTGAAGTCTGTGCTGCTCTATTCCAAAATTCTTTAGTGAATATCGCTGAGCTCCTGTATAAATACTTGTTCCAAACCCTCCATTATATAAATAACTCAACTCTAGGTCATCATTCAATCTATAGTATAAACCAAGGTTAGCTTTGATATTTCTAGATCCATAATCAATCAAATCAACTTCTTTCCAAGGAGTTACTGATGTCACATGATTTGGTAAGTCACCGGCCTCTGAGTAAGAGTTGGCACTAAGACCTGGCGCAAACACTCTACTTCTTGATAGTGCATTAAATCCATCACTAAGCGGAAATATAGCCAAATTAATTGCTGCTTCATCTCCATGAAAATGAAGTCTATCAGCACCAGGGTTGTCACCTCCAATACTTGCAAAAGGATTGTTTTCAGCGTTTCTATCAAATGAAGATGTTCCATGCCAATCATCTGCATAAGAGTATGTTCCGTTTACTTTGAATGCGAACTTGTTATTGAAAGCCTTAGCATATCGTAATGAAACAGTATTCATCAATGCAGCATCTTGATCTGCATCACTGCCTACATGATTTACCCCCGTTTTCACAAAAGCACTTAACCCTTGATAATCAAACGGGTTTTTACTATTAACTAGCAATATTCCGTTGAATGCGTTAGGTCCGTAAAGTGCTGAGGAAGCTCCTGGGATCAACTCTAAACTTTCTACGTCTAACTCCGAAGGACCATTCAAGTTACCTATTGGAAAGTTTAATGCAGGAGCCTGAGTATCCATTCCATCTGTCAATTGAACAAAGCGCGTATTTCCTGTTGAAGCAAACCCTCTAGCATTGATGATTTGAAAGTTTATACTACTTGATGTAACATCAACACCTTTAAGGTTACCTAATGCTTTGTAGTAAGTATCTGTTGGAGCAGCTTGAACATCCAAAATGTCCATCTTTTCAATACTTACTGGAGACTGAAGAATGCTTTCTTCCACTCTTGATGCTGAAATGACCACCTCTTGTCCAAGTAACGTTGATTCAGCAAGCTGAACATTGACTTGTTGACCTGAAGCGGTTACCTCAATTTCTTGTCTTTCATACCCTACATAGGATATCACCAATGTGATTGGTGGAGGTGATTGCACCTTGAGTTCGAATGTCCCGTCAATACCTGTGACAGTTCCAAGAACTGTTCCCTTAACCAAGACTTGGGTTCCTATCAGTTCCTCTCCAGAGACTGCATCAGTGATTTTTCCTGAGACGGTTGTTTGTGCATACGATACCGTAGCAATAAAGACGAGCATTAATGAAAAAACACTCTTAGTAACATTCTTAATCATACAGATTGATTTTTGTTTCACTATTAAATTAGGCTAATGCATGTAAAATAACCATAAATGTGATTTTATGGTAATTAGACACACAAACTAGACAAAAAAAAGTGTGTGTGCCGTATATTCTTTATTTACGGCACAAAAAAAGTATGAATAGAATGTTATGAAGTTTATCCCTCCGCTTTCACATGCTCTACCAAATGATCACATAAATTATTGATCTCCTGATTCATGTATTCGTCACCAGTTGCATTCAGAATGCTTTGAGCTAATCCTCCAAGGCAATCGATGTAGAATCTTTTCATCTCTTCTACAGGCATATCTTTTGTCCAAAGATCAATACGCATGGTGCTCTTATTTTCACCATCCCAAAGAGACAGACTCATCGATTTTGTTTCTGAAAGACCTGGATTGTCTTTCTCATCAGCATCCCACATGATTTTTTCTGGAATGTTATCCTTATCTAATTCTACTACAAGTTTAATTTCTGATTTTTTCATATAGTTGGAATTGGCTTGACGAATGAATCAAGCAATTATTTGAAGCGCAAAGATGCGAATATTAGAATTTTATATGGTCTAAATGTGCTGAATTCTACTTCAAGGTAGAGAGTTTCTAAATGCCTGATATCTAGATACAGATTCACCACTTATTGAAGTATCACAGCCTATATCATCAGATTTTTCATTGATATCAGCTACTCGGTTGTCAGGACTAGGATGAGTGCTCAAAAATTCAGGACTTCTTTGTGCCTCGTTATCAAGTAGCTTCTGAAAAAAGGCTGCAGCTCCATTACAAGCATACTCAGTATCTGCCAAGTACTCAACCGAAAAAGCGTCTGACTCGGCTTCTGCTGATCTACTAAATGCCAAAATAGCTCCAGTTCCTGCTATGTTCCCCACAATCTGCTTAAGAGATTCCCCTTCTCCTCCAGTGAGGATACTTAATAAAATGGAAATACCATATTGTCTTTGAAGTTGCTTAGAACTATGTCGCTGGTCTGAGTGTGCTATCTCATGACCAATAACCCCTGCCAAATCATCTTCTTTGTCTAAGAAATAGATCAATCCTGTATAAACATAAATTTGTCCTCCGGGCGTTGCAAAAGCATTTAATGTCTGATCATCATCAATGATATTGATAGTCCAATTAAACTCATCTCTATAGGTTATTTCATCGGAGGCTAAAATTGCATTCATCATTGACTCCAAATAAGCGTAAGAAACAGAATACTGATTTCTGTCTAAGATTGGGAAAGTTGTTGGGTCGTTGGCAATCTCCGTTGCTACCTGCTCTCCCAGCGTAATGTCATTTTGTATAGAAAAAATCAGAAAATCACCATTATCATCACACGAAGAAGTCGTGATTAAAATAGTGGCACAAATAATCAATAATAATGCTGTTACTTTTTTCATACTAAAATTTTTAAAGCTTCCTTTTTATCTTTTCCCAATTGCTCCCTCAACTCTTCCATGGAGTTGAACTTCATCTCTTTTCTCAACGATCTAATAAACTGAATCGTGATTTGCTCACCGTAAATTTGTTGATCAAAGTTAAACAAATGAGCCTCTATTGTCCGTTCAACTCCCTCTACTGTTGGTTTAAAACCGATATTTAGCATCCCGTTAAACTCCTCCTTACGAAAAACAACCTTTACAGCGTAAACTCCATCGCTTGGTAATTGTTTGTAAAATTCTGGCAACTCAATATTGGCAGTGGGAAAACCAATAAGTCTACCTTTCTTATTCCCATCAATCACTTTTCCTTCCAAAGTATAAGGCCTACCCAACAAAGAGTTTGATAGGTGTATTTCCCCACTTTGGAGTGAATTTCTAATTTTAGTAGAACTAATGCCAACATCATCAATATCCTGACGAAGTATTTCATCAACTTCAAACTCGTACTTTGAAGAAATCGATTTTAGGAAATCTATGTTTCCTTCACGATTATTTCCAAAATGATGATCGTATCCAATCAGCAATTTTTTAGTGCCCACTTTATCAACTAGAATTTCCTTGACAAATTGTTCGGCGGACAAAGATGCAAACTCAGGGGTAAATGCAATTTTAATTAAGAGATCAACTCCCAATTCCTCTATGAGTGTTACTTTTTCATTGAATGTACTAAGTAGCTTAAGGTCTTTAGATTCCTTGTTTAATATAAACCTAGGATGAGGCCAGAAGGTGATCAAAATACTCTTACCTCCTATTTTCTTAGCTTCATTAACTAGTTTATGCAGAATGGTTTGATGACCTATATGTACCCCATCGAATGTACCAATCGTGACCACTGAATTTTGTGGTCGATCAAAACTCTCTATGTGATCAATTACTTCCATACTGGTTTATGAATTCATCCAATTCATGCGCGTCTGAAAGCTGATACTCTCCTACACTCGTTCTGATTAATTTTTTTAAATAACCACCAACACCAAGTTTTGCTCCAAAATCTCTCGCTAGGCTTCTTATATAAGTTCCTTTCGAAACTCTAACGTCAAATCTGATTTCTGGCACATTTTCAATATTCATATCAAATGAATGAATATTGACAGCTCTAGGTTCCATTTTTACTTCCTGATTTTTTCTTGCCTTTTTATAGGCTCTTTCGCCACCTACTTTGATAGCAGAGTGCGCTGGTGGAATTTGCGATAATGCACCTGTCAATTCTTCTTTTACTCGAATAAAATCAGATTCAATTAAATGAGAAAAGTCTGATTCAGAATCAAATTCAGTTTCTAAATCGTACGATGGAGTTGTCTTGCCAATTTCTATGATTCCTTCGTAAGTCTTATCTAATCCCTGAAGGTCATTCAGCTTTTTAGTAAACTTACCTGTGCCAATAATAAGTAACCCTGTAGCCAGAGGATCAAGTGTCCCAGCATGGCCTATTTTTTTTACCTTCAAAGCATATCTCAGCTTTTTCACCACGTCAAAGGAAGTCCAATTCACTGGCTTATTGATAAGTAGGATTTGACCCTCTTCAAATTGATTTGACATGTTAGATAGCTGAAATGATGGCGATAGCACCAACAATGAAACAATAAATAGCGAAGTATGTCAGTTTGCCTTTCTTGACAATTTTAATCATCCATTTGCAAGCAATGAAACCTGAAATAAACGCAGCTAAGAATCCAACAAGAAGAGTTGATAGCTCAACCGAATGTAGCGATGGATTTTCAGTGTAATCTTTTACTTCCAATAAGCTTGCCCCTAGAATAGGTATTAATACCATCAAAAAAGAAAATCTAGCAGCCTTAGATCTCTCTATACCCAAAATAAGAGCCGTTGCAATTGTAGATCCTGATCTGGAAATTCCAGGTAATACTGCAAATGCTTGTGAAAATCCAATGAGTATTGAGGCAATAAATCCTACTGATTTATTGCCATCTTTTTTATAATGAGCGAAAAGTAGCAAGCCTCCTGTGATCAATAGCATTGAACCTACCAACAATAGGTTGCCAGTGAACATGGATTCAATTTGCTCTTTCCACAACATAGCCACTACAAATACTGGAATCATGGATAAAAGTATTTTCGCTGCAAACTGAGTAGACTCATTCCATTGAAACTTAAAAATATCTTTCAATAGAGCTAGTATATCATCCTTAAACACCACGATTGTAGCAAAAGCTGTAGCTAGGTGCACAACTACGGCAAAAAGTAAATTATCGGAGCTCTCCGCATTGAGTAATACAGAACCAATTTCTAAATGACCACTACTACTTACAGGAAGAAATTCTGTCAATCCCTGAATAATGCCCAGAATGAGCGCTTCAATCCATGTCATTTATTCCTCAGACTTTGTTTTTGTTTTATTTAAAATAGCCACAAACTGCGTTAGAAATCCGAGCATCACTACTATTGGTCCTAGTGTAAGTCCTAAAAATCCAAATCCATAAGGCTCAGTATCCATCGTCATAATGACAAAACCAGTTATTAGTATAACCACGCCTACAATCATGATCATGTAGTTCGCTTTTGAGAATGCTAACTTTCTTTTTTCAGACATTTTAATATAATTCGTCTAATGACATTTTTAAATATTTTCTAATAGCTCTTAGTGAGCTTAAGTATCCTACGATGATACCCATAATGAGGATTAAACTAAAAAGGATCAAAAATCCATTCAAATCTTGCAAATCCGCCAGTCCTTCAATAATGGAATTCATATACATGGTAAAACCATAGATGATTCCACTAGCAAATACACCTGCCAAGAATCCATAAAACATGGATCGATAGAGAAAGGGTCTTTGAATAAACGAGCTAGTAGCACCCACTAATTGCATACTACGTATCAAAAATCTTTGGGAAAATAATGCCAGCTTGATTGTGTTATTTATTAAAACGATAACAACTAGAATGGCAAAAATGGATACTCCTAAAAGCACAAAACCTATTTTAGTCAAATTCTGATTAATGCTTTCAACTAAACTTTCTTCATATTCCACTTCATAAACTCCTCTAATACTCTCAATCTCAGATTTGATCAAATTTAGACTATCTAATGACTGATGAGTTCCTGCAACTTTTATGGCTATTAAATCTCTCAAGGGATTGTCTCCAAGAAAATTTTTAAAATCTTCCCCAGTTGCTTCCATAAAGTCTTGTGCTGCCTGTTCTTTAGAAATTAGTTGAACTTGAGGCTCTTGCTCTTTGCGTAAAATGAAAGACTTAGATGAAATGGCTGTTCTTATCTTATTTACATCTGATTGAGAGATGTTCTTGTTTAAATACACTTGCAATTCAATGTTCTCCTGAATTCGAGTCCCTAGTCTAGAGCTATGAAGTAAGATCCAACCGAAAAGACCTAATACCAATAGGGCTACTGTAATACTGAAAACTACGCTCACAAAAGGATAGCTTCCAAGCTTTCGTTTCTTACGTACTTTCTTTTCCTCCATTTGAACGCTAAATTAGAGAAAATGGAAATTCCAATTACAATAGATGTGAATACTAATTGGATTTTAGCTGTCCTTTTCTGATTTTTTCTTTTGAAACTAGATCATAAACATAAGTAAAGTCATCTCTTGACTGATCTACTCGCATTACACCTGGCGTATAAAACATGGCTATTTTTTTGTCACCCTCCCAGGATACGGTTCCCCTATCTATCGATTCTTCAAAAACAATTTCTTTAGAGTCATTATCCATCACAAAGAAATCAACTCCCATACCTGATTGACTAGCATCTTTTTTATTTGAAAGGCACAATGTATAAGACTCTGATTCACTCAAGGAGCATTCACACTCTAATCCTAATTTTTCAGAAGCCACCTCTTTTGAATAGGACAAAGCGTCCTGACTTCCTTTACAGCTCAAAATCAAAAAAGTCATGAGAATGGATAGATAAACGCTAAAGCTTTTCATACAATTACTTTTTTCCTGCACAAGTTATCATTTTATGATTAATTTGAATAAAATCTGAGCCCCACACAAATTCAAAAGCTATGAAGCTATCACTAAAAACATCACTCCTCACCGTTCTTACTATTACAGTAGTATCCTACACATTACTCGAAGGTGAAAAAAATGAAAGAAAAGAATACGAAGAATATCTTTTAGAACATCCTTTCCTAAACCGTGATTATTCAGAAGTCTCTTCTATGAAGAAACAAGACAGACCAGATTTAGGATGGGAATTGGATCATCTGATAACCATGGATCCAAGTACAAAAAAACCTGAAAGGTCGAGGCTTCTTGAAACATATAAGCAAATTAAATTACTAAGTAAATCTAGAATCTCAAGCCCTGGGCAATCCACCTCGCCATGGGTAGAAAGAGGACCAAACAATGTAGCAGGAAGAACAAGGTCTGTTGTTTTCGACCCAAATACCACTAATAAGGTTTGGGCAGGAAGTGTTGGTGGTGGATTGTGGTATAATAACGATATCACAGACGCTAATTCATCATGGCTTTCTGTTGATGACTTTTGGAATAACCTTTCCATTACTTCTATCGCATTTGACCCAAATGAATCCAGCACTATTTATGTAGGTACTGGCGAAGGATGGGGCACTGGCGCTGCAAGAGGCGAAGGAGTTTGGAAATCGACTGACTCAGGATTGACTTGGAACCAACTAGCTGAAACAGATGATTTTTACTACGTAAATGATATAGTAGTAAGAGATGAAAGCAATGGCGCAAGCCCTGGTGTTCTCTACGTGGCAACATCAAGAAATTTTCATAGGGGAAGAAATCATGGATCAAATGGTGTTCATATTTCAACAGATGGTGGCGCAAATTTTTCTTCTGTAACCGATTTTACTCCAACAGATCTTTCCATTGCTGCTGATAATAGGATTTGGTCAGGAACAACAAATGGACAAGTTTGGTACACTGATGATGGAACTAATTGGACTAATTCACACAGTTCTGGTTTTAGTAGAGTGGCTATTGCCACAGCCCCTTCCAATGCTAATTTTATTTATGCACTTATTGAATCTAGTAGTGTGGTAGAAACGATAATAGTGAGTAGCGATAAAGGAGCAACTTGGACCGCTGTAACTGAGCCGGCAGATGTAGACAATGGAATACCTGACACAGATTTTACAAGAGGTCAGGCATGGTACGATTTAGTTATTGCTGTAGATCCAAATGATGAAAATACAGTAGTTGTTGGTGGTATTGATCTTTTTCGTTCATCTGATGCTGGACAGTCTTGGACACAAATTTCAAAATGGTCCAATAACAACAATCTCTCTGGTTTATCAGCATCTCTAGTACACGCAGATCAGCACGCCATCACCTTCCGAGGATCAGGATCATCTGAGGTACTTTTCGGAAATGATGGAGGAGTATTTTATTCAAGTAATCTAGCAAATGCTGGTACTCAAGATGTAATTCCATCGAGAAATAACAACTATAATGTAACTCAATACTATGCTTGTGCTATTCACCCCGAAGCAGAAAGGAATTTTTTCCTTGCAGGAGCACAAGACAATGGATCCCAGAGATTCACATCTCCGGGAATCAATTCAACGGTTGACGTAAATGGTGGTGATGGAGCATTTTGCTTTATTGACCAAACAGATCCTACTTATCAGATTACTTCATACGTATTTAACGTATATGACCTATCTACAAATGAAGGACAATCATTTTCAACCAATATTCAAAATGATCAAAATTCTGGCTTATTCATAAATCCTGCTGATTATGATGATAATCAGGATATTCTTTATTCCTCTAAGAATGAAAACAGTATTAATAGGATTTCTGGTATTTCAAGCACTCCTTCTGTAGGTTCTGTAGCAGTTACATTAGGAAATACAACATCACATTTAAGAGTCTCTCCATATACAACAAACTCTACTACCCTATTTGCAGGGACACTTAGTGGAAGAGTCTTTAAAATAGAAAATGCAGATTCAGACAGTCCAAATTCAACCGAAATCACAGACTCAACATTTCCATCTGGAAGTATTTCTTGCATCGAAATAGGCTCAGATGAAAATGAACTACTGGTAACGTTTTCTAACTACGGCGTTACTTCTGTTTGGTACTCAAGCGACGGTGGTTCTAATTGGACTTCAAAAGAAGGAGACCTTCCTGACATGCCTGTGAGATGGGCATTGTTTAATCCTAATAATAGAAGTGAAGTCATATTAGCAACTGAGCTTGGGGTCTGGTCAACGACAAATATAGGATCTGATAATCCCACCTGGAGTCCTAGTAATTCAGGACTCGCTAATGTTAGAACAGATATGCTTCAAATACGAACTTCAGACAATGAAGTGATAGCTTCAACTCATGGTAGAGGTCTTTTCTCGAGTAATGGATTTCAAGCTGAAGCGGCTCCTAACGTAGATTTTACTTCTAACACTCAATCAGGATGTGGGTCTAGTTTGGAAGTTACCTTTACTAACTTGACATCTGCAAATCCTGCAGCAAGTTCCTATTCTTGGACTTTTGAAGGTGGTAATCCATCAACTTCTGCTAGCGAAACACCTCCAACTATAACATACGATTCTCCAGGTACATACACTGTCACTCTAACCGCCACTAATAGTGTGGGTGAAGCAACTGAAACCAAAACAAACTTCATCAATTTAGGGGCAAGTTTTTCCCTTCCTTTTGAAGAGAGTTTTGATAGCGAGACATTTCCTCCTTCTTGTTGGAATAGCAGTGTAGGTACAAATGGTTTAGGTACAAGTAATAACTGGGGCAGAGTGACTAACAATACGAACTCTGGTAATGGAGCTGCTTATGTAGAGTATGAAAGTGTGTCCGGAGGAAATGCTGAAGATTGGTTAATTACTCCTGAAATCAATCTGTCTGCTATTTCTAGTACTGCTATCTCTTTCTATGCGAGACAGTCATACTCGCAGGAGTATGGCTCTGAGTACCATTTGAAGGTCTCAACAACATCTTCAACTGATTTATCGTCTTTTTCAAACGTTTACTCTTACTCCGAGTCGGATTTTTCAGCAACTACATTTCAAGAATATAATGTTGACTTATCAGATTATGATGGTATGAATATTTATATAGCTTTCGTAATGGAGCAAAACAATGGTGATGATTGGTACTTAGATGATGTCTCTGTGACTGGGCAGGAATCTGCGCTGACCATTACCTCCAGTAATGGTTTTGACTTTTGTGAAAATGAAACATCAGTATTAAGTGTATCAAATCAAGCAAACGCAACCTATCAATGGAAACTGGATAATGTTGAAATTTCAGGGGCAACATCTTCAGCTTACACCCCTACAACTAGCGGTAGCTATAGTGTAGTAGAAACTCTCAATAATGTAGAAAGCGAATCCAATTCACAGCAAGTCAATATTAGCACTTTACCTATCATAACCACTGAACCTATTTCAGCCAGTTTGTGTGAAGAGGAAAGTTTGACATTCACTGTAGCAGCAAATGGTAACGATCTAAGTTATCAATGGCAGTATAATGGTGTTAATATTGATGATAACGATAAGCAGAGTGGCACCCAAACTTCGATACTTACTTTAGAATCGGTAGGGTTTAATGAAGAAGGAAGCTACACTTGTATCATTTCGAGTGGATCGTGCTCTGTCATCTCTAATGTGGCTGAGCTAACAGTTTTGGGTATACCTATCATATCTGCTCAACCAGCTTCTGTAGTAGTTTGTAATGATGAAACTACTAAATTGGAGGTAACAGCTTCTGGCAATAATTTGATTTACCAATGGCAGTACAATGGAAATAACATTGCTGATAACACCGAATATAGTGGATCAGAAACATCAACCTTGATCATTTCTTCTATTGAATCCTCTCATGAAGGAGATTATACCTGTATAATAACTAGTGAGACTTGTTCTATAACATCAAGTACAGCAGTTGTTACTGTTGTAGAAAAACCAATAATTACATCTCAACCTACCTCTCAGGATGTTTGTACGGAGGAATCAGGGTCATTTGATGTTATAGCCTCTGGTGATAATTTAAGTTATCAATGGCAGTATAATGGAAATGATGTTGAGGATGGATCTCAATACAATGGAACCAAAACGGCTACTCTAACCATTTCTTCTGTAGCGACTACAGATGAAGGTGACTATACTTGTATCATCACAAATAGTGCATGTTCCATCACCACAGAATCTGCAGGTTTAACGACTTTAGAGGGGACTTCCATAGCTTCACAGCCTGCTTCATCAGACGTTTGTGAGAGTGAGACTGCTACATTTGAAGTGACCGCATCTGGTACAGACATCACGTACCAATGGTTAAAAGATGACGTTATCATTTCGAATGATAATGGCATTTCAGGTGTCAATACGAATGTTCTCACTATAGCTGATGTTTCACTAATTGATGAAGGTTCTTATCGTTGTGAAATTTTGAGTGCATGTGCTACACAAATAAGTGCTTCAGCGGATCTTACAGTGAACAACTGCTTAGGCTTGAAAGCATCTGCTATTGAAATATTTCCAAATCCTGTGAGTGATATGCTTCACATCAAAAGAAAAGGGAATGTGACCGTGGAAATCTATTCGATTGAAGGGAGGCTACTTTCTACTAGCGCTCTTAGTGAAGATCAAAAATTCATAAAGGTTGATTACCTCAAGAAAGGAACCTATATCTTGAATATAAGAATGAATGATGAGTTAATAACAAAGAAGGTTTACAAGAGATAGTAATTAAAAAATATTGAAGGAGCTACTTTGTCTCCTTCAATATTTTCAATTCATTGATCAACTTTTGATCTGTAACTTCAGGTAAAGTTTTTAGTTTATCTGTGGTTTCTACTTGATAATATTTATTCAAATACTGAATAAATATTCTACGTCCCGTGGCACTATTGATTTCAAGAATTTCATAAGGAGCTCGATCAAAATCTCCTTTTAAGAATAGTTTCCCATCATAATATTTGTATCGGACATCAACACTTTTGGTGTTCTCCATTGTCACCTCTATCTCCTCATCTACCGCTGAAGTTACATTTGGCAGTTCGTCTAAGCTTGATGATTCAAAAGCATTTTCGTCCTCAATTAAGTTTGCATCTGGGGCGCTGAAAGTTGGAACAGCTGTTCCTGACTCTTTTTCAATTATTTCCTCGCTTAAAGTTTTCGTGGTATTTAGAGCTACAATAGGTTCTTCTACGCTTTCTCTGACTACATTCTTACTAACATCATCCGTATCTGGACTAGGTACATTTGGAACTGGTAAGCTAAATTCAAAGATACTCAAAGGTTGAGGTTCTGTCACTTCTACCACTATTTCATGAACAGTATCAATTTCTTGTTTTTCTGCAAGCATATAAACACCAGAACCTATCAGTGTAGCCACCGCAACACCTCCAAAAGATTTAATTAGTGATGATTGCATAGCAAATTCCGCCCATCCTGGACTAAGATCAATCGCATTCAATCTTGACTTCAGTTCCGCTTTACGCACTTCTTTCAATCCATTGATAATATCAGACTGAAAATTGCTTTCAGCTTTCAATTCAGGATTGCCCTCTATTTGTTTTTCAAAATCGATCATTTTCTCTGGAGACATGTTCCCAGAGTGATATTGATCTATTAATTCTTGTTCGTTCGCCATTTAATCAAAAAAGTCTTCGGTGGAATACTTACTCTTTATTAAACTATCTAATTTCTTTTTGCACTTGTATTTTTTCGTCTTAGCAGTGTCTGTGTTGGCAAAATTCATCTTTTCAGCTATTTCTTGCATTTTCATGCCATCAAAATAGTAATACGTTAAAACACTTTTACAAACATCTCCTAGCTCACTAATGCACTCTTTCACAATTCTTAAACGCTCCTTAGCTTCATGAGTTTGATACTCCTCAAAATCTACTTCCTCATGACTCAATCTACTTTTTCTATCAAGCTCCTTTCTCCACTGATTCAAACAAATACTATACAAAAAAGTACTTATTTTCGAAGTAAGCACCAATTTCCCACTAACAGCTTTTTGCCAAAAAGCAAGTAAGGCTTCTTGATAAACGTCCTTAGCCTCCTCTTCTGTCCCATTATTGGAGAGTACAATTTTAGCCATCATCCTATAATGCTTCTTATATAGATGATCGAGCATTCGCTCATCTCCTTTCACTATTCGCTCAAGAATCTCACTATCCTTCATACACTAAACCGATTTTTAATACTCTTCACAAACATTTTGTAACCCCCAACGTGAGGAATTGGGATTTTCTAATTGTAAAATACTATAATTTCTCAGAATAAATCAATCACTTCTCCCCCTCCTATTCCATAGACTTGATCTCCTTTCTTGGGTTGGATTGCTTTAATACCTGTGAATTGACCATAAGCAGGGAGTATTCCATACCTCTTTCGGAAATAGAAACATGATAAAGTCATTGATTGTCTAGCTGCACCTTTGACTCTTATCCCTGGATGGATGTGACCCGATAGATTGTAAAATGAAGATTCCTGCTGAATGTGAGTAAATGAAAATGGAGGCAATTCTAATAATGGGGTTAAATGTAAAGCATCGGGGTACTCTTCTAGTATATCATGATTTCCTTGGATAAGCACGAACTTTACAAAACGAAACTGATCAATAAAGAGAATGAAATCATTCCATTCGTTATTTTCAGTACTGTGGAAAAGATCTCCTAACAAGATTACCTGATGTGGTCTATGATCAACAAGTAATTTATGTAGGATTTCTAAATCCGCAATGTGCACTTTCTTAGTAATGGGGATACCATGTTTACGAAAGTGTCCCGCTTTTCCTAAATGCAAGTCTGATACAATCAGCGTTTTCTTAGATTTCCAAAAAATGGCTCTCTGTGGAAGGAGTAGAAGGTCTTCTCCTTCCAGCTGCATTTCCATGATTAATCACCAGTATATGGGAGCCAAGTCTGCGTTCGATAGAAGAAAAGCAAATATCCTCGCACTTTTAGTTTATTATCTTCAAGCCAAAGTCTGCAGTCATAGATGTTTCCACTTTCTGGGTCCATGATTTCTCCTTTTTTATATTCGTTATCCCCTTTATTGTATTTCATTTCTGAGATAATCTCCATGCCAATTATTTTCTGCCCTTTTCTATCATCTTCACACTCCTCACAAACTGGATCTTGTTCTTCTCCTGGTTCTCTGAATAGTTTGAGAATTTTGCCATAAAAAAGCCCTTCTTTCTCATAAATTTCTACAACAGATCGTGTTTTTCCAGTATTATCATCTATGGTTTTCCATTTTCCGACGACAGATTGCGCTAATGCTAGTTGGGATATAAAAAGAGTCGTAATAATTAGTAAATGCTTCATAAACTTAAATTTACCTGAATAATTCAACAGAGAAAATGAGTAACCCTGTTTATTAATAATTGATCTCTATACATCTTGAGCAATACGCTCCAATTGAACTTGCATTTTTATTATTCGGTCAGTTATATCTTCAGAACTTAAACTCTCTCGTCTTATCATATCCACTAGAATAGGGAATGCAAATGGAGTAGGCTTAATGGTCTCTTTCAATACGATTTTCTGCTTATTGATTCTCCGAATAGCCTCCATCAGTCTAGATTGATCCAACTGAAGTGTCATAACTTCCTCCATGGATTGCTTAAGCAACAGGTTAGACTCATCATACTCCTTAAAGGCACGGTATAAGATCCCCGAAGAAGCTTGCAAATGTCTTGATTTTATATTTTTTCCAGGGTATCCTTGAAAAATCAATCCTGCAATAGTCGCAATGTCTCTAAACTTTCTTTGAGCCATCTCTGTCATGTTTAGAGATTCATGTATGTCTTGATATAAGTTTTCCTCAGAAAATAGGTCCAATTCAAGTGCTTCTTCGATTGCGATTTCTTGATCAGAAAGCAATTCAAATCCGTAATCATTCATCGAAATGGAAAAGGTGATTTTTTGAAGCTTGCTTATCCGATAAGCGATAAGGCCTGAAAGCACCTCGTGAACGAACATTCCTTCAAAAGGGAAGAAAAACAAATGATGACCATGATCGGTCTCCACTTTCTCAATCAACAATGTTTCCTTATCGGGAACAATGGACCATTTAGATTGAAGATCTAGTATAGGTTTGATTGCTTCTATCTCTGGATCAGAGTAATCTCCATCTATTGACATCTGTAGTTTATTCCGAATTTGCTCAGAGAGTAGTGACGAAAGTGGCAATCGACCTCCACCCCAAGCTGGCGTCATACCAGTTTTACGTTTAGATTTCTTAACCAAAACTGTCAATTCTTTAATTCTGACGAATTTCAAATTTTGACCAGCAAACCAAAATGTGTCTCCAGGATTCAATTTTGAAGCAAAACTCTCCTCTACTGTCCCTAAGTGACCTCCAGTAATAAATTTCACACTCATCGCAGGATCTCCTACAATAGTGCCTATTCCTAGTTTATGACGTAGCGCCGCTTTGTTATTTATGATTTTGTATAACCCGTCATCATTATAAACTCTTGCAAATTCATCATACTCACCAAGCGTGCTCCCTCCTGTTGTGATAAACTCCAGCGACCAATTCCATTCTTTGGCCGTCAGCAAACGATAGCAATAGGTTTGCTTGATTTCTTCTAAAATCTCTAAAGAGCGAAAGCCTCCACTCACTGATAATGTGACCAAGTATTGAACCAGAACATCTAAGCAGTTTTCTAATGGCTTTCGTTGCTCGAACTTACCTTCTTCAATTGCACTCCTAAGAGCCGCCCCCTCTATAAGCTCTAACGAGTGAGTAGGCACAAAATAAATGCTACTAGTCTCCCCAGGACCATGCCCACTCCTACCAGCGCGTTGCTGAAATCTTGATACTCCTTTAGGACCACCTATCTGAATGACAGTATCTACAGGTCTAAAATCAACACCCAAGTCGAGACTAGATGTACAAACTACCACTTTAAGTTTGCCCGCATGAAGAGCATCCTCTACCCACCCTCGAATGCTTTGATCCATTGATCCATGATGCATAGCAATAATCCCAGCCAATTCTGGAGCATTTTTCAGTATTACTTGATACCAAAGCTCTGTCTGTGATCGTGTATTTGTAAAGAGTAATGTCGTCTTGCTTTGATTAATAATAGGAATGACCTTATCAATCAATCGCGCTCCAAGATGACCTGCCCATGGAAATTTCTCTACTTCATCGGGCAGTACTGATTTCACAATTATTTTTTTATCAACATTGGCCTTTATTGATACAGAATCACTATTAAGGTCCTCTCCTAGCAATACTCTTTTTGCCTGTGGCAAATTCCCAATAGTCGCAGAAATACCCCATACTTTTAAATTACTGGAGTTGATACTTTTCATTCTAGAAATGGCCAATTCTGTTGCTACTCCACGCTTAGTTCCAATCAGCTCATGCCATTCATCTACGATGACACTTCTAATATCTTTGAGATAGTTTGGATAATCACTTTGAGAAAGAAGCACATGCAGACTTTCTGGTGTTATAACGAGCGCCTGAGGTGCCTTTTTTTTCTGTTTCTGACGTTCAGAGGTAGATGTTTCTCCTGTTCGCAAACCCACCTTCCACCTTATATCCATTTCATCGCATGCCAATTGCATTGCTTTTTGAATGTCTTTCGCTAAAGCTCTAAGTGGTGTTACCCACAAAATTTGAAGCTTCGGTTCTACTTCATGTGGTTCATTCTCTTTTAAGAATTCAAGCAGGCAAGCGATCCAAAGTGCATACGTTTTCCCCGATCCTGTTGGCGCATTGAGCAAGCCACTCTTTCCTTTCAGGTAAGCTTTCCATGTTTCCTCCTGAAATGAAAAGGAATGCCATTTTTTAGATTCAAACCACGCTTTACCAATACCAATTAACTGATCTACATCTCGTCTCGAAGTAGTATCAGTCAACTTGTTCATTTGCCAGATGTAATATTATACCTAAGCCCTATTTTAAACACCCAGACTTGTCTGATGAAGAGATCATCAAAATCGTCTAACTCGGATTGAGTATTCCTAAAAACTGTATTTACTCCTGCGCCTAGCGTGGATGTGGCTGCTACCTTTTCACTAAAATTCCAGAGCACTCCTACATTGCCTGTTAGCAGCAAACTATTTTCTACTTGCTCAATTTTATTTGATTGAAAAGTACTGCTTGACAAATCGAAGAACTGGGAATTTTGTTCGTCTTTGATACGCTGTGCATAGAACTTGAAAGAATGAAAAAGATTCCATTTGTTACTCTTTCCATGAATAAAATTTTCAAAGCCTACTTGGAGTCCCGTAAGCTTTAATGATTCCCGTTCCTCTATTTGATCCCCAAATGAAACCAGAACTGTTGGACCTATACTCCAGCTATGCTTTTTTACATCCCATTTAATATTAGGAGCTGCAATAAACTCATCAACTCGATCAAGCTTAGTGAAATCTACAGCAATGGAAGAAACAGATTGAGAGTAAATCATTTGACATAGTATGATACCCAATATTGTCACCATCCATTTCTTTTTCATACTCAAATGTAAAGAATGCAATTAATGATAAAGACGGGTTCATTTGGAAATAAATAACTTTGATTTATGAGAACACAATTCATACTCATTCTTATCGCTTTTCTATTTAGTTGCGGTGAGAAATATGATTTACCTAATCATGTCCCTGGAGTAGTTAAGGTTTCGAAAGGGAAAGTTTATGTCACCTATGGTGAAGGTGGATTAATCATCTATGATGATGAAACACAAAATCTTGTCGCTCAAATTTTTCCACCCCAAGGCATGCATAGCATTGATGATGTAGCTATTGATAATGATCTCATTTTTGTACTAGATTCCAGAGGTCATGATTTTATGGCCGTATTCTCACTTAAGGATGAAAAAATAAAATTAGTCTTTGCTGCAACAAGAGTTCAAGGAGGTCCTTTCAACGGCATATCAGCTTCTAATGGAAACTTGGTGATATCAGGAGGCACATTCTTCTTAGAGCGCTTCACCTATTCTAATGATGGTAAAATAGAAGGATCCGTATCATTTGGGAGAGATAGAGGTCATCCAGACATTCATTTATCGGAAGATGGCGATCATGCTTTCGTATCTACAGACTTTAGTTTGGAAGCCAATCCTAGATTTGGCGTATTGTCACTTCAGATCGGAAATAGTCTTTCAATTCCAACTGTAGTTTCAGAATTAGGGATTGAAGGAGCTGGATTTACGGAAGGTTTGACCACACCGATAGGTTTTCCAATTAAATCCGCCACTACAAATGACCGGTTGATAGTCGCTCATGGAAATGGACTAACTTTTATTCCAATTAGTGAAGGAATATTTGGTTCTAGTTATCATTTAGATATTGGCATCAATTGTACCGCTGTAGCGGTCTCTGAAGAAATAGTATATGCTGTTGGATTAAAGGACAATGTTCCATTTCTTGTTCAGGTAAATCTATCTAATGCTAACAATCCAATAATAATATCTAGTGAAGCACTTTTATCCGAAGAAATTCCTACATCTATCGCAATAGGCGAAAACACTCTTTATGTAGCCGTAGGGAGTGATGGGCTGATTGAAATCTTGAAGTAACTAAAGAACATAAAAAAACCCTGATCTATAAAGATCAAGGTTTGAATTAATATCTAAAAGTAAATTACTTCGCTTCGTCAATTTGAGCTTTCACTTCTTCTTTAGTTCCAGTCAATGTTTCTGTAGTGGTAGTTTCTTCACCATCCTCAACAGTTGTTGTTGTAACAGTAGCTTCAACTTGATCGCCTTCTTTTGCCATCATTTCTACTTTAACTTCTTTAGTTACTTCTTTACTCACAATTTCGTCTCCATCAACTGATATTGATTTGTTTCCTTCTGAATCCAAACTTACCTCAACAGTCATTGCTTGCTCAGACCCATGTCCTGTTCCATTCATTTCACCTAAAATTGGAGCAATTACCAACCCTATCAGACAAGTTAATTTGATCAAAATATTCATTGAAGGACCAGAAGTATCTTTGAATGGGTCTCCTACTGTATCTCCAGTCACTGCCGCTTTGTGAGCTTCAGAACCTTTGTAAGTCATTTCACCATCAATTTCTACTCCTGCTTCAAATGACTTTTTAGCGTTATCCCAAGCACCACCTGCATTGTTTTGAAATATTGCCCACAAAACACCTGATACAGTAACACCAGCCATGTAAGCACCTAATGCTTCAGCACCCATAACGAAACCAACTAGTACTGGAGAGATGATAGTCAATGCACCTGGTAAAACCATTTCTCTCAATGCCGCTTTTGTAGAGATATCTACACATTTACCATACTCAGGAGTACCAGTTCCTTCCATAATACCAGGGATTTCTCTGAACTGACGTCTTACTTCTTTTACCATCTCCATAGCTGCTTTACCTACAGATCTCATAGCCAATGCTGAGAATACCACTGGAATCATTCCTCCAATGAACAAAGCTGCCAATACTTTCGCTTTGAAGATATTGATACCATCAATACCGGTAAACGTAACATAAGCAGCAAATAATGCTAATGCAGTCAAAGCTGCTGAAGCAATTGCAAATCCTTTTCCAACAGCAGCTGTCGTATTTCCTACAGAATCAAGAATATCTGTTTTTTCTCTTACATCATCAGGCAATTCACTCATCTCAGCGATACCTCCTGCATTATCAGCAATTGGCCCAAACGCATCAATTGCTAATTGCATAGCTGTAGTTGCCATCATAGCTGAAGCAGCAATTGCTACCCCGTAAAAACCTGCAAACTCATATGCTGACCAGATTGCGCCAGCGAAAAGTAGTACAGGAGCAAACGTAGAGATCATCCCCGTAGAAAGTCCTGCTATAATATTAGTACCAGCACCAGTTGCTGAGTTTTTTACAATTTCCAATACTGGCTTCTTTCCAAGCCCAGTGTAATGCTCTGTGAAGTAAGAAATTAAACCTCCTACTGCTAGACCAACCAATACTGAATAAAAAACATTCATTGGAGTGATCATCTTCAATCCTTCACCGAAGAATACCATCTGCATTTCAGCAGGAAGCATCTCTGGAAGTAAGAAGAATAAAGCTATACCAGTCAATATGATAGAGCTCCAGTTCCCTTTGTTCAATGCTGATTGAACCTGTGCCTCTTTTGCTTCATTACTTGAAATTTTAATGAATAGAGTACCGAAAAGAGAAAAGATAATTCCTAATCCAGCAATTACTAATGGAAGAAGAATTGGACCAATTCCTCCGAAAACATCATCGATAGATCCGCCCATGTCTCTAATGACATAGTTTCCAAGAACCATAGAAGCCAAAACAGTAGCTACATAAGATCCGAAGAGATCTGCACCCATTCCCGCAACATCACCAACATTATCACCAACATTATCCGCAATAGTTGCTGGATTTCTAGGGTCATCCTCTGGAATACCTGCTTCTACTTTTCCAACTAAATCAGCTCCTACATCAGCAGCCTTTGTATAAATACCTCCACCTACTCTAGCAAATAGAGCAATGGATTCCGCTCCAAGAGAGAATCCAGCTAGTGCTTCAAGCACTACGGTCATATCATCTGTATTTGTCCATTCACCTCCCATAAACCATTGGTAAATGATGATGAATAACATACCTAATCCGAATACTGCCAACCCAGCAACACCAAGTCCCATTACAGTACCTCCTGTAAATGACACTTTCAATGCTTGTGGCAAACTTGTTCTAGCTGCTTGTGTAGTTCTTACATTGGATGCTGTTGCGATTCTCATTCCGATATTTCCTGCTAAAGCAGAAAAACAAGCTCCAATAACGAATGCTACAACTATGAACCAATGAGTAGTTTCGACCATCATAGAGATGCCCATCAATGCTGCACCAGCTACAACTACGAATATTGCAAGAATTCTATACTCTGCACTTAAAAATGCCAATGCCCCTTCTCTAATGTAATTAGCAAGAGTTTGCATTTTCTCATCACCAGCGTCTTGCTTGTTCACCCAGCTTGATTTGATCATCATCACTAGGAGTCCTAGTAGCCCTAATACGGGTACTAAATAGATTAATTTATCCATGATTTTTTATATGGTTTTCAAAAACAGTGCGCAAAGATAGGTTAACTAGTTTTTATAGAAAACCCTGTTTTGAAAATAGATTGAATGGAATTTTAGCGTTTAAATAAAATACCTCCTATCCCTGTTAGAACACTTCTCTATCTCCTTGAATCTTCCGTCCTTAGAATAGCTAGATAGCTTTCATACCTTTTTAGAGAAACTGCACCTCCAACTGCATCTCGAACAGCGCATTTTGGCTCATTTTCATGGAGACAATTATGAAATTTGCATTTTCCTAGAAATTGTCTCATTTCAGGGAAATAATGTGAAAGCTCTTCAGATTCTATTTCTGACAGCCCTAGTTCCTTTATTCCAGGCGTATCTATTAGCGCTGATTTATCATCAAGATAAAAAAGCTGTGCAAATGTGGTAGTATGTACCCCTTTATTAGCGAAACCTGAAACTTGGTTTACTTCCTGCTCAGCACTAGGGATTAGCTTATTTATTAATGTAGATTTTCCTGCCCCACTATGTCCCGATATAAGACTTGTTTTTGAACTAAAAATATCTTTAACAGAACTGACTTCATTCTCGAAAGAGGTTATAAAAACTTGATATCCTAAATCCTCATAAACTCCTTTTAGCTTCTCGTATAGATCAAGTTCCTTTCTGCCATATAAATCACTCTTATTAAAAATAATAACTCCAGGTATTCTATAGGCTTCAAGGGTAATTAAAAAACGATCAATGAACCCCACTGAAGTTCTTGGCATTTTGAGCGTCACTACTAAAACTCCTTGATCAATATTACTTGCTATAATATGATCATGTCCTTTTTTTCTAGGACTTTGACGAATCACATAATTATCTCGTTCTTCTATCTCAGTGATAACCCATTCGTCTTCTATATCATTTGGCTCCAAATTCACC
>JBGCFL010000055.1:0-25699 GCA_045106975.1 Ekhidna sp.
TCAATCGTATCAGAAGCCGGCATATAATAAAGCTGCTGTCCTATTTTCAAATAATTTGAATTGAGCTCATTCCACTTCCTTAAGCTATCTGACTTCACTCCTATTTTAGTCGCAATGGTGTAAAGCGTCTCGCCTGTCTGCACTAGATACTTTTCAAAATCCTCAAAAGGATCTACCTCCTCTACTATTGCTGTCAATTTTGGATCGGGTGTTGATGTTACCGTATCAATCTTCCGAGAAGTTTCATCAGCCATATTCACTCCTTTTCCTAATCGCAAAATCATACCCGGTGAAATGGCATTATCACTGAGTTCATTCAATTCCTTTAACTCATTTACTTTAATGTTATATGCTCTAGAAATACTATATAATGTCTCTCCCTGCTTTACTATATGACTATTGGTGACTGTATCGGCATCCTTTTCTTCGATAACATTTTGACTATTTTCAACAAGGATTTCTATTACCTGACCTATGTCAATGGTATTATCTTGAATTTCATTGCGCTCTATTATTTCACTTACGCTACCTCTGTATCGTCTTGCTATTGAGTAAAGCGTTTCCTGCTCCTCTACTTGATGTATAATGACAAGTCCTTCGGCTCTTTGCTCAGAGCGAAGACTATCTAAAGTACTAGCGCTGGCAAAGCATGTGATAAATAATAAACTATAAAGGGTAAGTACAAACTTCATTCAACTCTTTAAAAAAAATCAATTGATTCTGATGAATAAAAAATGCTCCAGGTGAGAATCCTTTCATCCGTCGATCTTGGTGCAATTTCCATTCCTTTTTACCATTATCCAAAAGCAAAAGGAATCTATCAAACGCATTATCTGAACGAAGGTAGTAGCTGATTATGATTTTATTTTCCCATTCTTCGTATTCACAAGAAAGTGGCAGATCTAATCCTAGAAAATCTGACACAGTTTGATGATGCGGAGTTTCTACTTCATAGAGTGTGGGGTACTTTACTTCTGTATTTGACAAAGGGGTTTCATCTACCTCTACTGCCTGTTTTCCACCTAACACAGCTTTGAAAAATGCTTTTGAATTGGGATCACTCCTATCCTTATACTTTGTGAAATACAAAGCTTCACTATCCGCCGAAACCAATTTCGTCCACCATTCTGCATTGGCAAATGGAAGCTTGACAAGACTCAAAGAATGTAGATCTAGCTGGTAATAGGTAATTGTCTGTTTCTTTTCATCACGGACATCCAATAATAATTGATTGTCCTTATTAAGTGCACTGCCGAATACAGTTCCAGGAAGATTGATTGAATTTATGCTCATGAAGTCGGTGAATAAAAAACATCAAAAAAGTAGATTAGAAAGGTATGGAAATCAATCAAAATTTCAATTCAATAAATCCTCTTTCTAAGAAAAGCATAAAAAAAGGGGCTAAAAGCCCCTCTTCAAATTTTGTTAAGAAAAGGCTATGCTATCTCTACTAACTCTATATCAAATACTAAATCTTTTCCCGCTAAATCATGATTTGCATCAACAGTAATAGACTCCTCAGTTACCGCAGTAATGTTCACGTAAGTTTCGTGTCCCTGCTCATTAGTAGCAACCAATTTCTGACCTACTTCTGGCTTCATTTCTTCTGGAAGCTGATTCTTAGGCACTTCTTGTATAAGCTCTGCATTGTGATCTCCATATGCTTCTGCTGAAACGATGGTCACCGTTTTCTTTTCGTTTATATCCATACCATCTACTGCTTCATCAAATCCTTTGATCATTTGACCTGCACCAACAGTAAACTCTAATGGCTCACGTCCTTCTGATGAATCAAATACTTCTCCAGTGGTAAGTTTTCCAGTGTAATGCACCTTTACAGTGTCTTGCGCTTTCGCTTTCATACTAAAATCTCTTTTAAATTTTGCCGCAAAGGTACTAAAAATACTTACCAAGTATAAGGGAAACTCAGAAACTCAAACACTCGCTCTTCTCAGACGATCATTGATCGCTTTTCCCAATCCTTCGTCTGGCAAGTATTCTGCAAAAACTACTTCCACCTCAGAGTTATCCATGGCTCTCAAAGCCTTGAATATGTTTTGCGCTGCTTCATTTAAATCACGTGAAGGAGACAGTATTACTTCATTTTTTACATTGTAGCTCTCGCTAAATGAAATGACTCCTACTTTATCTGTACTAGATTTATTTAGGTTAGTTGCTATGTCTCCAATTATCACTTTTCGCCCAGGAGAGTAATGAGATTTCAGCATCCCTGGAGCCTGTGGATTTGAACTATTATTGGTCTGAATTTCAACAGATCCTATGACTTTTTCAATGTTTTCTACACTCATCCCGCCAAGTCTGTGAATGATCGCCTTTTCGTTATCAAAACCAATAATGGTAGATTCAATACCTACTTTACATTCGCCACCATCCAAAATATACTGCAACTGATCTCTCAATTGATTTTGCACATGAAGTGCGGATGTAGGAGATACATAGCCGAAAGGATTGGCACTAGGTGCGGCAAGAGGGAAATCTAACTTTGATAATAGCTCCTGAGCTAATGGATGTTTTGGAATCCTCACAGCCACTCGATTTAGACCGGAAGTAAGAAGGTCTGGCACATTTTCACGTTTTTCCAAAAGCATGGTCAGTGGCCCAGGCCAAAATGCATCAGCAAGTAATCTGGCTTTTTGTGGGATTTCATTTACCAACTTATCAACAGACTCAATCGAATTAGTGTGAGCAATGAGCGGATCAAATTTAGGTCTCTTCTTAGCTTCATAAATCTTAAGAATAGCCTCTTCTTGGAGAGCATTTCCAGCTAAACCGTACACTGTCTCAGTTGGTATAGCCACCAATTCATTTGCTTTCAAAAGCGAAATTGCTTTTTCTAAATCTATTCCTATCTCAGCCAATTCAATTTCTTTTACCTACAGTTATTAAGTTCTCCATTTCTGTTTGAGAAAATAGATTCTATTCTATTAATTTTATTGAAAAGGAAAACGCATGAACAAAAGTACAAAAAACACCCTCAGAATAGTCTCTATCATATTGGCCATTCTTGTGATACTAATGGACTTAGGCATTTTGCCCAATATTGTCAACTATCACTTTTGGGTAATGGTAATCGCTTACTTTATGTTGGTATTGACTATCAAGCGTTAACCTAGCGTTTCAGCAGTATCCGGCCAGTCTTTGATTGTCCATTGTACTGGATCTTATACAGATAGATTCCATTTGCTAAGCTCGCTCCGGAATTGGTTCGTCCATCCCATGTCACAGGGCTGTTGGGTCCTGCAAATTGTGGTGCCCACAGCAAATTAGTGATATGTTCTCCTTTGATTGAAAAGATATCTATTCTTACGATTCCATCTTCCGGAATACTGAAGTCAATAGTTGTTGTCTCTTGAAATGGATTTGGGTACACACTAGTTGATATGAAATCTTCGCTTTCTATATCAGTATCCAGGTTTTTGAAATCTGGAATAATGGTAGTGAATACGCCATTTCCATGTGTAGCAATAGCTAATTTTCCATCACTTGAACGATAGTCAAGCATTGGAATAACAGCGCTCCCAATCAGATCGTTGGATTGTCTCGTCCAAGTTGTTTCTGTTCCATCCAGCAACTCTGTAGTGTAAAGTCCTGTACTAGTTCCTACAGCAAATAAATATCCAGAATTTGTTGGAATTATTTCGCCCCATCTAACACTTGGGCCACTTCCAGATCCATCTTCATTCTCTTCAAGATTGCCACTGACATCTGTATAACTAACTCCTCCATTAAAGCTCTCGAATATAGAAGGGACATTGTAACTAGAAATGATAACAAGGATATGCTCACTATCCTGAGGGTCAACAGCAACGCAAGACACAAATCCACCAAATGAAAGTGTGTTGATGTTTGTTAAATTAATGTCAAATGAATTAAAATCATTTGCATTATCTATTCGTACCACTTGACCTCCACCTGTTCCGAAATACACTTTTTTGCCATCTTCAGAAATAGAAACAGCGCTAACTCCTCCTTGATAAAGAGTTTCTTTATCCTGAGTTACTCGCTCCCATCCTTGTGAAGAAGGTTCTTGCGACCCCCCTTTTATTTGAGCCACATTTGCATTGTAATAGAGGTGTCTACCTCCAGCAATAAACATTCTGTTTTGATTAACCGAACCAAGCACAAATGGGTTGACAAAAAGATATTCTGATCCTTCCTCCGCCACCAAATTTCCCGGATCAATTCTGGCAAAAGTTGTTAAATCAAAATCATCATTGAGTGTCAGTCTAAATGTTTGACCTCTCTGAAAAGAAGAATACCAAAGTGCCTTTCCTCTTGTTGTCGCGGCATAGGCTCCATCACCTCCTATTATTCCTTCCCAATTCGAAGTACTACTTGACGAACTGGTCAAATCCGTTCCATTGTCTTGCAATCCTCCTATCATTATAGGGTCATTTGCTTCCTTGGTCTGTGCTATGGTGAAAAATTGAGTGGTCACAAACCCATTATTTAAACTCCTCCACCTAACAGAATCAGCCGTGATGGCGTCACTCACCATTAAACCACCATCGTTGGCTGATAGCACTTTGTTAGGATTGCTTGGATAAAAAAGAAGATCATGTTGATCTGGATGATGATCTGGATAACTACCACTACCCCCTTCTGGAGTATAACCTCCAATCCATTTTGAATTTTCTGAAGTATCAAAACCATCTAATGACCTATAAAGATTCGTACCACCTACGAATACTATGTCTTCGTCTGTTGGGTGAACCTTAATCATCATGTTATAGGAGTCTTGGGAATTATAGTTTCCTAAATCTGATGATTCAAATCGAGGAATAATTTTCTCAAATTCAAAAAAACCTGCTGCTCCACTTGGTCCGAAAGATTGCAAATTAAACTTGAGAATAAATGCAGGATCAACCAAAAAATAAACAGCAAAAGGATTTGATGGTATTACACCTATTTCTACTCTTCTGAAATTAGACTCATCTGTAAAGGGATTGACATCATACCAATCATTTCCATCAGGAGACAAATAGATACCTCCATCTGGAGAATTGCCATTTCTGGAAAACTTTGACAAAGTAGCTATTAAAGTTCCTGTTGGTCCCTGATCTATATCTGTATAAAAAGATGCCTTTACGTCATTGAGATCAACCGCGGAATCTAAATCAAATAATTTTTGTCCGATTGCAACCTCCCATGATTCTCCTCCATCGTTTGATTTCAAAATACCACCAAAAGCGGCTACTAAAACTTCGTCTTCTTCCAAGTTTTGTTCATTGACAACCATGCCCCATATATATTGAAACTGGCTGTTAAATACATTGGGTTGCGTGTTGGTTGTAGAAGGTAACAGGTTCCAAGATTCTCCATTATCAATAGATTTGTATATTCCATTTCCTCTAAAAGGAGCCCCTCCTACAGCTGCTGAGTTTCCTACAAGCTCACCAGTACCATGATACCAAATATCCTGTTTACCTGGCCGCTTATCCTGTACCAAACAAGTAACACTATTTCTGTTTTCTGGGTCTGATTTTCTTGTCCAGGAAATACCTCCGTCAATACTTTTCCAAATACCTCCAGATACTCCACCGGCTATGATGATGTCCTCATTTCTAACATCAAAGGCTACAGCTCTGGTTCTCCCTCCCACATTGAAGGGACCATTTCCAGCAATATCAAGTGACTGAGTACGTAATTTTTTAGTCTTTGATTCTACTAGATTAGCATATTTCAGTTCGAGCGCTCTGATATCACGAGGAATTGATCCTGTACTTGGATCAGCCGTTATCAGTTGCTCATATTCAAGCCTTCCTTGTCTATTTTCAATACCAATCTCTTCGGATAGGTCGTCTTCAAAATTAAGGATGTACTCAGGTAAAATTCCAATTTGACTTGACGCAGTACAAAGAAGAAAAAATGTTAGGTAGATGTATTTCACTTATTCAATTACCGTATTTACTTTGTTCACTTTGCCTTCCGAGAGTTTCCCAGTAACCACTCCTTCTCCATCATTATTTTTATCCCCTTGTTTTGCTTCAATAAAGTAAGCTATGTTCATGACTTCCTTGAAAGTCACGTGCCCTTTTTTATCTGTTTTTGCTATTTCTACAGGGTTCTCACTTGCTAAGTAATCCACTTCATTCTCATAAATCAATACTTGAGCTCCTTCTACAAAATTCCCCAATCCATCTATTACGGTAACTTTTAGTTTAGTTGGTAGTAATTGATCGCTTGATGTATCAACACTTGTATTGAATATAAATGTGGATAAAAATATTAACAGCTTCATTATAATTATCAAATAAGATTTAAGGATCTATGTTAAAAATATGTTGAACCAATTCATTGAAATCTTTCACCTTGGTATAATTCCTATCTGGATAGCCATTGGCTATTAACCGAATACTTTGAGGTGAATCGTTTATCATACTATACTCTATTTGTATGTTTCCATACTGTTGATTTATGGGCTCTACAAAACCTCTTTTAGGCTTCAGATAGTGCATTTCTTTTGTGTCTACGTCCTCTCCACTTTCCTTTCTTGTCAGCCTACTCAAGACTAAAGTGTAATTGAGTTTTTTGACTTGATCCGCTAAATAATCAAACAAGAAATGAAAATCTTTTTCATTGTAATTAGCTTCATACTTAATTGAAAACCCATTGTTGCTCACAGACTCCATAATGAAAACTTGAGGGGTTTTCTCAATTCCTTTTTTCTTCCAAAAATAGGATTGCCAAATTTCATCAATCATTTCATCTCTCAGATCGGACAGCTTCCACTCATGAAATTGAGTTGTGAAACGATCGCTCCTTTTAAGAATCTCTTGAACTACAAGAGGCGTAGCAGTTTTTTCTCCAAAAAGCTTCGCATATATTTTATCAAAATAGCTCATTATCGAATGAGTGTAACAGAACCATACTGCTCAATTGTTCCCAAGTCTGGAGCTAAATTGCTAGAAAACTTTAAAATGTATGCATATGTACCTACTGGTAATAAGGCTCCTCTGTAAAATCCATTCCACCTAAAGTCTTGATTTGTAGATCGGAATACAAGTTCTCCCCATCTGGTATAGATAAGTATTTCGAACTCATCTACATAGTCATTAGGAAATACAAAAAATTCATCGTTCTGACCGTTTCCATTAGGTGAAAATGCATTGGGCGCAAAAATGACTGGACGGCAATCTTCTACCACCTCTACAATATCTTTCACACAAGTAAACCCATTATAAATGGTCACTTCATAGCTTCCTGCTGTTGTAGTACTATACACTTGATCTGTTGAAAGTATAACGCTAGGATCGGAAAGGAGTCTCCACTCGTAGGAATTCCAAATACCTGCATCCAAGTCCGCCGCTGGATCAGTCGTGTTTGCTGTACAGAAAGTAACTCGAGAAGGTAATGTGAGCTCCTCTTCGTTGATAGGAACTACAGCAGCTGTAATATTGTCCATTGCCATACAACTACCCGACTCATTGGTTGCTGTAACAAAATAGGAACCAGACTGATTGATCACAATAATTGAATCCTCATCAGCAAAAGCATTTCCATCTCCATCACTCCACTGATATGTGATTCCTGGATTATAATAATTGGTCGTTGCTACTATAGTAACGTTTCCATTGTTTTCACAGTCGGGGGAAAGTGAAAGTGACACCTCAAACTCAGGCTGAATAGCTACTTCGACAGGAATTGATGTTGCCTCACAACTAGAAAACTGATCAGTGATAGTTACCGTGTATGTTCCAGATGTATTGACCGTATTTTGACCAGCTTGCGATCCATCGTTCCAATTGAATAGGTATGTTCCACTGCCATTCGTAATAGTAGGAATTAATGTCACTTGACCTTCACAAGGATCTCCGCTCACCTCAACGACAACCGAAGGGTCTCCATTAAAAATGACTTCAATCTGTTCTGTGCTTGGACAAAATCCAGCACCTTGGTCAGCCGTGACCGTATAAATTCCTGGTTGATCAACTTGTATGGTGTCATTTACATTTCCGCTGAGAATACCTGGTCCTGACCATGTGTATGTAGCTGCACCACCCGTATTATCAGTAACAAAGACGTTTCCAGTTGTACCGCATATTTCTTGTATTGCATCAAAAACAAAATCTGGCTCTGCAAAAGGGTTAATAGTGATTTCTTCGGTCTCTACGCAGTTAGGAGCCGTATTGTCTGTAATTTCAACGAAGTATGTACCTGTATTTAGGTTGGGAAAAACTGACTGATTAGACCCCTCTGGAATGGTACTTCCATCTTGTGTCTGTATTGAATAATTAAAGTCTGTTGGTAAAGAAGCCAACGTTAATTCAACATCTCCATCACAGTTTCCTGTAGAACTAACTGTGAAATTGAATGATGCTGGATCTTCCACCTGTACCAATTCCACTGTAGAGCATCCGGTTATAATGTTAGTAACAGTAAGGTTATAGTTACCGGGTGAAGCTGTATTTGGTGTAGATTCTGTTCCTGGACCATCAAAATTGAATGGTCCAAAGCTAGATGGTCCAGATATTTCATAGGTATAGCTACCTGTTGTATTGAAAGTAATATCGATGCTACCGTTATCCAATCCACAACCGGAAGTAGGATTGCCAACTGCGGTAAAATCAGGTTCTGACCTAATGTCGACTTGAATGGTATCTCTGCCGAAACACCCAAAAGAGTTCTGTATCTCAATCGTATACTCGAATATCCCTGCAGTCGTGCTGTCTACATCAAAAGTCCTGTTGTTACCTAATACAACTCCATCAATTGCCCAAGCATAACTGACCGCATTAGGAATTTGTGAGTCGAGTGTCACAGAAGGATCGTTTTGACATAAAACAATATCTCCACCAATATCAACAGACGGTCTGGCGTCACCTATAAAGACTCGTACTGTGTCTGATGAACAGCCTGTTGTGACATTAATGATTGCTACATCTATTATTGCAGGATCTGATACAGAAACCTGTCTAGTATTATCCCCAGTAGACCAGTAATAGCTAAAATCTGCATTATCTGTTGGCCATGCTGTCAAGACTATGGGATCATCGCAGAGAGTTGTATCTGTAGGTACCGTGGGATTTTCAGGAATATTGTTGATCACTATGGTTTGAAACAAACTGGTATCAGCGTCACATCTGTTACTTAGTCTCAACTCAACGGTGTATGTGCCTGGTAGATCATAAATATGAGTCGTATCTTGAATTTGGACTGATTGCCCATCTCCAAAAATCCAAGTGTATGTTTCGATCAAGTTATTAGGGTCACGACCTGTAGCGGCAAATTGAGACGATTGACCTGCACACCCCGCAGTAACTGTTATACTTGGAACAGTTGTTGGAGTAGATTGATTTTGCGCGAAATTAGGTAGACCCAGACGGCTAGTTCTTCCTAAAAGATCAAATCCTGATGGGTTGAATTGAGCATTATCATCATCCCCGTCTGAAGAAGCAATAGTTCCAATAGTTCCTGAATTGTCTACCGCCATATACATGACTCCATTCGGACCATTTTGAAGTGCTCCATAGCCCGCCCCTTGTTGAAATCCATCATACTTAGTTGCCTCGATATCCGCTCCTGGATTCATGGAATTCAAACTATCTAAATCATACTGTATCAGTTTCGAGCTGGCTGATGAGGTAGTTACATATAGTTTATTCCCGGTACTGGAAAATTCCATTCCGTAAAGGTCTGTTTCACCAGTATCTATTAAACGAGGATTAGATACTTGACCTTGATCTATATCAAAAATTTCTATTTGACTAGTTCCCGGTAGATTAACTGCCACTTGGGATTGAGTAGGTGAAATTTTCATATACCCTGTTGCATTTAGCTCTTCCATAAATGCATGAGTTTCTCCTACTGGAGAAAATATAGCTCCGCTTAATCCATTAACGCCGGTTCGGTAGGATCTGAAAGTGTTGTTCCCAAACTCGTGAGTTACTAAAAAATCAGAACCTGTAAAACCTGTTGCAGTTACTCTTTCTGTTCCATTATCCATCAATCGCACATCTTTCACAATAACTTTCCCAAGTCCATTATCTTCCTTCATGTCTATGATGGAGTATTTCAGTGCATACTCATTATCTCCATATACCTGTTCGGTTGTAAAAAGATAGAACATAGTTTGATCGCCATTGAAAGGCAATATCATGGAATTTTGAGACGAAGAAACATCTCCTCCAATCATTTCACCATTAAGCATCACTTCATGTTCCTTGTTCCATACCAAATTTCCATTGGTATAGAATAGAAGGTCTCCATTGGTATCAGAAATAGTAGCACAACCTTCAGCAGCCATCTGCTGATTGCCATCCAAAATAGCCAAAGGCCCATTGGTAAACTCTATACCTGCCTGCTCTCCAAAATACCATTGATTAGACGTCTGAGCAACCACTCCATATTCAGTAACCTCAATATCATCAAATCCTGTACACCCAGTAGCATTAGTTACCTCTACCCAGTAGGTACCCAAGGTATCTACATTGATTGTTTGAGTGGTGTCCCCTGTGTTCCATACATAAGAAGCGGCTGTTCCTGCGTCAAGCACGAGTATTTCATCAACGCAGATAGTTGTGTCTACTCCAAGATCGACCATCAAGTCATTGGATAAAATTTCAACCATTTCCGTAACAGACTGAGTGATCCCATTAATTTCAGCGACTAATGTAACTGAATACGTGCCTTCATTTTGATATTCATAAGTAGGAATCCAAGCATTGGAAAAAAGCCCTGGCTCCAGTATCCAAAACAGGTTTTGAGGTATTGGTTCTACTGTTGGGAAAAATTTTGTTGTATTCGTTAAACAACTGTCAATCCAGTAAAAACCAAGAGTATCAAAAGTGAAGTTGTATCCTGCTGTATGTTCTGAGAATTGACGTCCATTGAAATTAGCATCAAAAACCAATTGCTGATAATTGACAGAATCACTTACACTATCAGGCAGATTGATTCTGCCTATTGAAAAGGGTGATGTATTTGTTTCTTGGTACAGGTGGTAAATACGATTATCTATAGCTCGTTTCAGTCCTAAACTTCTAAAGATACTATTCGTCAAAACAGCATTGACCGTTTCAGTGGAATCGTTAAAATCAATTTGATATAACTGACCAACTGTTGTCCCTCCCCCAAAACGAGAAAAATACAATTTAGAACCATCTCTTGACCACTCTATATCATAAACTGCTTCCAATAAGTGGTCATCGAATCCTGTATTTAAGAGGCTGTGATCAAAAGTCAAAGCTCCGCTGTTCCTATCAAAATTCAACAACCAGATATTTCTATTTGAAGCCTTAGGTGCTACAGCGATTTTAGAAGAGTCTAGATTATATGAAAAGTGAGACGCCTCAAAACCTGGGATGGTATCATTTTCAAATTGATAATTCCTAGTTACTCCTATTCCTCCTTCATCTATTTGAGTCACATTAATTTCAAAGGAGTTTCTATTCTGTGAAATCAACCAAAACACCTCACCATCACCAGAGGGTATAATAAGCATGCCTTCAGATGGATTTACCAAACCTGTAGGTTGATTTACTGAAGTGACATCACCATATGGAAACTGTGCGGTTCCATTTCCAATCATCGTAGCATCCACTATTGATGTTTGAATTTCATTTACTCCTGTTGAACCTGAATTTGTGAAAAGGTAATACTGACCTGGGCTACCAGTTACTGGACATGTAACTACTGGAACGTTGATAGCTGCATTACCACTAAGCCCGGATCCAGTTGGCGTTAAAGAATGCGAAATGTCATATACCTGCGTACCGTCAGTATAGAATAACAAATTTCCAGTGAATTGATCTGTTATTGTCACAGAACCCCCACTTCCAAATGGAACCGCTTGATCGGTTTGCTCAAAGACCTCCAATCCATTTCTATCAAAAACCAAATTTTCAGCAGAATTGCCAAAGTACCATCGAGTCTCAGAGACATTCTGAGCAGACAGCAATACAGAAGACAAAAAACAGAGAAAGAAGATCAAAGATTTTCTACATTCTCTTAAGTAAGGGATCAAATTCATTCGGGTGTCCTTAGTCATGCACAACACTTTGTAAAAATACTGTTAAAATAGAAACGATAAGGTCTTCGTTACATTACTTAGTAATCAAATAATCTTAAGTCAATTTTATATTAATTGTATAATTTGCTCAATGGTTTTCAATCGTAATAATCTCCATGATTAAAAAGATTTTCCTTTTATTGGTTTTGGTAAGTGCCTTGTGGCAAGATAACACCTTGACTGCACAAGACCCTCAATTTTCGCAGTACTATGCTGCGCCTCTTTATTTGAACCCGGGTTTAGTCGGAATCAATCAAAAAGGTAGAATGGGAGTTAATTACAGATCTCAGTGGCCCAATCTTGAAGCTAATTTTGAAACGTTCTCTGGCTATTTTGATTACCATATAGAAGATTATTACAGTAGCGTTGGTATTATTTTCAATAGAGATAAAGCTGGAAGAGCAGGTTTACAATCCACATCGGTTGGTATTCAGTATGCTTATCAGTTTCAGCTTAACTACCAGTGGACCTTTAGACCTGGTATAGAAGCGGCCTATTATTTTAGAGATTTGGATTTTAATAATCTGATTTTTGGAGATCAGCTAAGTAACACAGGAGCAAATGGTCTTCCAACATCTGAAACATTTTCTGGACTCAGCGCACGTTTTTTTGATCTTTCATTTGGTGGAGTTTTATATAATCCATCGCTTTGGCTAGGCGTTTCTCTTCATCACGTATTAGAACCTAATACCTCTATCAATGGTGGCGAAGATCCACTTGCAAGAAAATTTTCTCTGCATGGTGGTTATAGAATTCCTTTGAATCCTGGAAGTACAAGAACAGGAGTTGGTGAAAGAAGTATTACTCCTAGCTTCAACTACAAGACACAAGGAGATTTTGATCAATTGGATATTGGAGCCTACTTCACTCTTGATCCTATCTTGGTTGGTGTATGGTATAGAGGTATTCCCATTAAACAACTGGACGGTATTTCCAATAGCGAAGCACTCATTTTCATGCTTGGATTGCAATCGAAAAGAACCACATTTGGCTACAGCTATGACTACACTATCTCAGATCTTGGTATTGGAACTGGTGGAGCGCATGAAATAAGCATCGCGTACTCCTTTAGTCTAGGTGATCCATTAAAGCCTGCCGCAGATGTGAGGAGATTGAAATGTCCGATTCCTTTTATTTTTTAGGTTGGGAAAGTTTTTTTTTAAAAAACTTCTGATTAAGAAAACTTAATTCCCCATTGATTATATCATCATAAAATCGAGTTCGGTAATTTTGCTTCATGACCGAACAAACCATTTTTTATATTCTTCTTGGCATCATCACTTTTGATTTCGCATTGGAGCGAATCCTGAGTTTTTTGAATAGGAAAAGTAGTAAACAGCCAATCCCAAAAGAACTGCAAGGAATTTATGATGAGGAAAAATACACCAAGTCGCAGGCTTACAATGCTGAAGGTTCAAAGTTTGGAATGCTCTCTGCTACTTTCAGCTTTGTACTTATGTTTTTGGCTATCTATCATGGATGGTTTGGTATACTTGATGAATGGGTTAGAAGCTTCTCTCCGCTCAACTTAATTTCTCCACTTATCTTTTTCGGCATTCTTTTCTTTGCTTCAGACATCATCGGCATTCCGTTCTCATTGTATCAAAATTTTGTCATTGAAGAAAAATACGGATTCAATAAAATGACAGCAAAGACTTTCATAACGGATAAAATAAAAGGATATCTTTTGACCATCATCATTGGAGGTATTTTGCTTGCGGCACTTATCTATTTTGTGAGTTTTATGGGGCCTATTTTTTGGCTTTATTTCTGGGCAGTTATGACCGGCTTCACCCTTTTTGCAAACATGTTTTACGCTTCGCTTATCCTACCTCTTTTCAACAAATTGAAACCAATGGAAGATGGAGAATTGAAATCGTCTATTCAGCAATATTGCGAAAAAGTAAACTTCCCATTGAAAAATATCTTTGTAATGGATGGATCAAAAAGATCCAGTAAGGGGAATGCTTTTTTCTCAGGATTAGGTAGGAAAAAGAAGGTGGTCTTGTTTGACACGCTGATTGAAAATCATACGACAGAAGAATTGACTGCCGTGTTTGCACATGAAGTAGGTCACTTTAAAAAGAAACACATCTTATTCACTACCATTTTCAGTATAGCCTTAATGGGATTAATGCTTTACTTATTCTCACTGGTAGCATTTGATGCAGAAGTAAGTTGGGCTATGGGTGGGCAAACATCTGCTTTACATCTAAATCTGTTAGCCTTTGGTATTCTCTACTCTCCTATCTCTTCTATTATTGGCATAATTGGAAATATCATCTCAAGGAAAAATGAATTTGAAGCGGACGCTTACGCCAAAGAAACATATCAAGGTGAACCGCTAGTGACAGGACTAAAGAAAATGAGTTCAGATCACTTATCTAATCTAACTCCTCATCCCGCTTTTGTTTTTGTCCACTACTCCCATCCGCCCCTAAAGGAGCGAGTTGGGGCTTTACTGCGTAATTGATACTTTCTCTGTAGTTGTTTCTAAGATTGTACCGTCTATCAATTCAATTTGAATAGTAAATTCGTGTGTTCCTCCTGTTGTTGGGGGAACTCTCATGACCAACAAGTATGATTCAAACCCAACCATAACATTGCTATTATTCGATAAATATTTTGATACATTTATCGACTCTCCTCCATAATTAATTTCCTGAATATCAAAGATTTCTGTTAGATCATCACCTGCATTGTACTCAACGTATTTTTCATTACTAGAAATTATGAAAGATTGTACCTCGGCGTAATATTCTGGAGGCGAACAAGCAATGAGTGAACTTAATCCAAAACTTAAGGATGCTAAAGGTTTTAATTGCAATGCTAAAGCAACACCAACCTCATTATATGAGTAATCTATTGAACTATTGAATTGGAGTAAGTTGTATTTGGAACTCTGGCTATCTAATTTAACGTGATAGACATCACTCATCAATGCGTCAAACTCAACTATTGGAAAGGGTCCACAGTCATCTTGAATACATCCTTGAAGTGAAATAAGAGTCAGAAAAAAAGTAACTAACCATCCAGAAAAGATTATTGATAGCGTTTTTGTCATTTCTGTAAATCACAAAAAATCTATCTCTGTCCTGAAAGGGAAATTCATTAAATAAGTGTGAGCTTTTTCAATTGTCAATTTTTGATGAATGATTTTGTGTAATGTTTCTGTAATAGGACATCTTACTTTGTAAGATTCTGCTAGCTCATTGACAATATTGATGGTTTTTACACCCTCAGCTACCTCTTCCATAGAAGCAATAATTTCATCTAAAGTTTCCCCTTTGGCTAGTCTAGTACCTACTGTGAAGTTTCTACTTAACGATGAAGTGCATGTTGCAATCAAATCCCCTACTCCTGCAAGTCCCAAGAAAGCTTGTTCATTTCCACCAAGGGCTTTTCCAATATAAACCATCTCCACCAAGCCTCTACTAATGAAAAGTGATTTAGCATTTTCACCTAGATCCATTCCATGAATAGTTCCTGCACCTACTGCAATGATATTTTTAAGAATACCGCACAATTCAATCCCAATTAAATCTTTGCTACCGTAAATCATAAAACGGTCGTTTTTCAACAAACGCAAGCCAATTGCGGTCACCTCCTCAAAGTGAGAAGCAATAACAGTAGCTGCTGGCTTTCTTTGATCAAGCTCTCTCGCCAAATTTGGGCCAGCAAGGCATCCAATCCTTAAAACAGAAGTTTCATCTTTTATAACCTCCGAAATAGTTTTTACATGCTCTCGTGTAAGTGGGTTTGTCTTGGTTATTTTTTCCTTCTCTGGCACATTTATATCAAATCCTTTTGTTCCATGTATCAACACATGATAAGGCTTTAAAAATGGAGCCAAAGAGATGATCATGTCACGGAAATTAGAAGATGGTATTACCGGGAAAATTACTTCGCACTTATTAGCAATATCTTCTAGACTACAAATGACTTTGATATTTTCATGAAGCTTTTGCCCCGAGCTTTCACGCGACGCATCAATATTACGCACTTTTTCTTCTGTGCGTACATACAACAAAACATCAGCCGAATTTTCGGCCAAAATATTAGCTATAGCAGTACCAAAGCTGCCCGCTCCTATAACACCAACAGTTTCTTTAGATGTGTTTTTCGAGCTCATAGCCGTTCATTCTGTTGTGATAGTAATACAGCGTATTGGTGTCTTGAATAATGATTTTATCTTTCTTTTGGACTAAGGGTCTTTGATCGTGATAAAGTCCTACATTTTGTAGCCCATGGAGAATACTATCATCTGCCTTTTCTTTCATATGATCGGCGATATCTACTTTGCCTTTTTTGTGGAGCTTCATTAACTCTTTTCTTAGCTTCTTAAAATTAGATTTAAACTCCTCATAATCTAGCTCCAAATCTTCATCTGGCAATCTCAACACATTGTACAAATCCAATTTTGGGTGCTTTCTTTCCAGCATTTTGAATGCGGTAAAAGCAACTAGGTGACTCGCAAACACTCTATTGTAGATGTGAAATTCCTCTACTATTCGTTTAGAAAGTACTCTTACATATTCGTTTTCTCTCTGAGGATCTACAGTGATTTTCTGATCTCTCAAAAAGTAATCTCGCGTGTCAATAGGGTTCCCGTTCTTATCAAAACTATTGCCTTCATTATCCACATAGTTTCCCAAAATATCCATCCCTTTTCCAATATTGACTGAAATATCAGATCCCTTAGTAAAGAACTTGAACATAAAAGTGCTCAGCTTGTATGAAGTGGTAAATTCGTCCGCTTCTACATAATACCGCTCTCTACCCTTTCTTTTCAAGTGTTCTTTTATCAGTGCGGGAGCTTCTAGTGTAAAGTGATAATTGATAACCACTGGTACAATGAAAACCTTCTTTGAAGGGTTGTCAGCAGTAGCTTCTTGATACATTTCTCTCTGAGCCTCAATTGCCGTACTCAACAAACCAATTTTTAGCTGACTCTCAATTTCTCCAGATCTAGACCTTGTTCCCCCTGGGAAAAACAGACTATGACATCCTCTTTTCATGGCCAATCGAGAATACGTTTTCAGTGTTTCCAAATAGATACCATTTTTCTTTCTTCTATCTACTTTATAAGCTCCTAGACTGTTCATGAAGTAAGCGAGAATCTTAATATTGAATAGGTTGAGTCCCGCTCCATAAATAAATGGAGGAAGACCCAAATACTGAATGGCCCAACCAATTAAAACTGAATCGAGGTTACTGAAGTGAGTAGGCACCATTACTACTGTGCCCTGTTTTGCCAAATTTCTAATATGCTCAGTCTCTCCTACGACATGGATCTTATCTTCTAGGTCTAATTGCTTGCTAAAAAGGGAGAGCAAACCTTTCGCCCTGGTTGCATTAAGTAATCTGGCGAAACCGAAGGTGACAAAATTTTGAGCAAATCGATAATAGGATTTCTTAAAATTACCAGCTATCTCATCTGAGTATCTTAGAGTAATGTCTTTTAAGATATTTTCTTCTCTCTCCTTAACATTCTCTTTATCACCATCAGCATCTAAAAGACGTGATTGAACACCTTTCCAATAGGCATGCTCATCAGGAGGATCTACTCTCCAAGGGTTAGCTTTCATCCGTAGCTTTTCCCTGTGAATAGTCATCTCTATCTCTTCTCGAATGGACCCGCTCTTTTCAGAAATGAAGTTATGAAAGGACTCATTTGAGACATCATCAACAAATTCCTTTCTATTCCTTGAAAGCTTAACAATTGGCCATTCTCGCTTGTTAGGTACTATTTCTGAATATCGAATTTTGTTTCTGCGCATTACCTCATTTAGAAATCGAGCGGAAAGATAAGTCGATTTGTTAAGTTTGAATTCAATTTTTTTCATTCATGAACAAGACCTTTCTTTTACTCATTTCGTGCACCTGCATACTTTTCAATTTAAAAGGCCAAGAAACACATGCTCGGATTTGGAATGAAGCACTTTTAGAGTCTATTAGAAACGATGAAGCGCGCCCCACGGTTCATGCCAGAAATCTATTTCATGTATCTGCAGCCATGTATGATATATGGGCTATTTATGAAGGTAATTCTCAGACCTATTTCATAGGCAAAACTGTCGACGGCTATCGCAGTTTTTTTGAAGGATTTTCTACATCTGAAGATACCAAGTCTGCTAGGAATGAGAGTATCAGCTATGCTGTCTATCGAATTATTAAACATCGTTTTGTAAACTCGGTTAGAAGGGATCAGATTTTTAAAAACGTTGAAGATTTGATGGAAGAATTAGGGTATGATATAAATTATACTTCTTATGACTATCAAAACACTAAATCTCCTGCTGCACTTGGCAATTATGTCGCAAGGTGCATTATTCAATATGGTCTAAGAGACGGATCAAATGAGGAAAATGACTATGCTAGTCAATTATATCAACCAGTTAACGTTTATGATACGGTATACGATCCAAATCACTGGCAGCCAATACGTTTTGGTGTTTTTGTAAGCCAGTCTGGAGTGCGTTCTATGGGAGTAGAACCCGCATTTATAACCCCAGAATGGGGGAAAGTTCACCCCTTTTCACTTTCAAAGAATGATCTTTCTATTCTAAAAAAAGAGGAGGATGAATATTGGGTATATCATGATCCGGGTCCTCCTCCGTTGCTTGACTCTCTTTCACCAAGTGATGATTACAAGAACGGATTTGCTTTAGTTGCATCATGGACACGTCATCTAGACACTACTGACGGTGTACTTTGGGATATATCTCCAAAATCCATTGGCAACTTAGAGTCACTTCCAGAATCAATAGATGAATACTCCGATTTCTATGATTTTGAAGAGGGAGGAGATAATAGTCGAGGGTGGGAACTAAACCCGATAACCAACACGCCATATAAAGAACAGATTGTACCACGCTCAGATTATGTCAGAATTTTAGCAGAATTTTGGGCTGATGGTCCTGACTCAGAAACACCTCCTGGTCATTGGTTTACAATTCTCAATTATGTAAGCGATCATCCAGATTTTGAGAAGAGATTTAGTGGAGAAGGAGACATTTTAGATGATTTCGAATGGGAGGTTAAATCTTATTTCACATTGGGTGGAGCAATGCACGATGCGGCAATATCCGCCTGGGGAATAAAAGGATATTACGATTATGTAAGACCAAGAACTGCCATCCGGTACATGAGCAGCAATGGTCAGTCGTCAGATCCGAACCTTCCCTTTTATTCAAATGAGGGTATTCCATTAATTGATGATTTATTCAAAATTGGTCAATTTGGTATTTTGACCAAGGGATGGAGAGGAGACCAAATATCAGATCCTAATGAAGATATAGGAGGAGTTGACTGGATGATCGCAAATAGGTGGATACCGTTTCAAAGACTAGATTTTGTCACGCCTCCATTTGCCGGATACATTTCGGGTCATTCTACATTTAGCAGAGCGGCGGCTGTTGTGATGACGCAAATAACGGGTAGTGAATTTTTTCCCAATGGATTAGGTGAGTTCTATGCTCCCAAAAATGAGTTTTTAGTTGCTGAAAATGGGCCAAGTATTGATGTCACCCTTCAATGGGCAACCTATCAAGATGCTGCTGACCAATGTAGTCTATCTCGGATTTGGGGTGGAATTCACCCTCCTGTAGATGACATACCCGGACGTAAAATAGGATCGAAAATTGGTCAATCTGCTTTCACTCTAGCCCAAAAATATTTTAACAATGAAGTCATTGAAGTTGATTATTCTGAAGAATTTATCGTCTTTCCAAACCCTGCCAAAAACTATGTTTACCTTAACATTCCAACAAAAGAAAATTATGTGATCCGGGTCATTGATTCTACGGGTAAAATCGTATTTTCAGAGCCTAAATCGTCACCTGAGTGTATTCTTGATTTTAAAGATTTTCAGAAAGGCATCTATTACATTGAGCTGCAATCACCCTCTACCAACAAGTCATGGAGAATTATAAAAAAGTAACCTTTCCATATTTGGGAAGAATCTCAATTGGATTTGAGTAATTTTGATACCTGCGTTAAAACAATGAGAAGTCACCTAAGTTAAAATCATTTGTCCTCAATCAATATTCAAGTAAAAATCTGTTTTTTAGTCACAAAATGACTCTTAAATTAAAAGACATTCAATCACCAGTAGCATCAGAGATGGAAAGTTTCGAAAAGAAATTTCGCCAATCGATGAAAAGTAAAGTGATGCTACTTGATAAAATCACTGGATACATTGTTCGGAGAAAAGGAAAGCAGATGCGTCCTTTATTTGTTTTTTTAACTGCTGGAGCTACAGGAACCATAAATGAATCTACTTTTAGAGGTGCTTCATTGATAGAATTACTTCACACTGCGACTTTAGTTCATGATGATGTTGTAGACAATTCTGACAAGCGCAGAGGGTTCTTTTCCATCAATGCGCTGTGGAAAAATAAAATTGCTGTTTTAGTGGGTGATTTTCTTCTTTCGCGTGGATTGATTCTTTCACTGGAAAACGATGATATTGATTTACTCAAAATCACAACAAAAGCTGTGAAGGACATGAGTGAAGGTGAATTGCTGCAAATGGAGAAAGCAAGAAAATTGGACATAAGCGAAGATGTCTATTTTGAAGTAATCCGTCAGAAAACAGCTAGCTTGATTACATCTTGTTGCAAAGTGGGAGCCGCATCTTCTGGAGCAGACGAGGAGACAATTGAAAAAATGGGGCTTTTCGGAGAATACGTTGGAATGGCATTTCAAATCAAGGATGACTTGTTTGATTATGGCACTTTTGAAATTGGTAAGCCAACTGGTATTGATATCCGTGAAAAGAAGATGACATTACCATTGATTCATGCTTTAAGTAAATCTTCTCGTCGTGAAATCAGTCGGATCAAACGTTTGGTAAAACGAAGTGAGAAAAAGCCAAAATCAGTATTTGAGGTAATTGATTTTGTTAAGAAATCAGGAGGTATTGACTATGCTATTTCCGTAATGGAAGATTACCATAAAAAAGCTAAGGAAATTTTAAAGAGTCTTCCAGACTCGCAATACAGAACTTCCCTTGAGCAATTAGTTCAATTCACCATAGAGCGAACAAAATAACTAACTCTTACCAGTGATTAGTTTATTGATTTCATCAATCACTATAGTTGTTAGTATCAATACTAATACGACTCCTGCAGCTCCTCCCACTATTTCACTAGCATTCATTTGATTTTTAAAAATTCCGTAACTAGCCCAAGCGACAACCAGTCCAAACACCTTATTGTTCTGCTGCAGTACCATGGCAGCTCCTATAGCCCCTGCTAATCCCAATTTTATAATTGTCCATTCAGGTTCTGAAAGCCAAACATCATTCCAACCATAAGCAGCTTGAATTATACTAATATTAGCAATGGTTGCAACCGTAATCCATCCAACATACAAGCTGAATGGTGTATATACGAAAAGAGTATTCCATGTTGAGTTCGAATTACTTGACGCAATTTTTCTGTAAATAAGAATCAGCGTGATAAGAATGAGACTCATTACAATAAGCGATAAAGGCAAAAGATCATAATGCCATGTAAATATCCATGCAGCATTTGCAACACAGTTGACTATGAACAGTGGATTTATTTTATCGAGTAACTCATTGGATCTATTTTGAGGCAAAACCTGATATATTATATAACCTATCAGAAATAAATAAATAATTCCCCATATAGAAAACGTAAATCCTGCTGGTGTAAAAAGTGATATATATGCATCTGAGATAGCACTGGTAGATCTTCCTCCAATGGGCAAATAATTTGCTAAAAAGTTCACGGTGAGGACTAAAACTAGCGCTGCAATTGGATATATTCTTTTCATAATGACATCAACTAATGAATCAATATTAGGTTTGATTTTTCTAGTGTCTCATCGCTTCTTATGTTTGCGCTTCCAAACAAACAAGATATGAAAACCATCCACGACTTCAGTTTCAAAGGTAGAAAAGCATTGATCAGAGTAGACTTTAACGTTCCTTTAAATGCGGATCTTAATGTAACCGATGAGACACGTCTCAATGCAGCCATCCCAACACTTAAAAAGATATTGAATGATGGTGGATCAGTGATTCTCATGAGCCACCTGGGAAGACCCAAATCAGGACCAGAAGACAAATTTTCATTGAAACATATTATTCCTAATTTGAATGAAAAATTAGGTCTCGAAGTAAAATTCGCTGACGATTGTGTTGGTCAATCTGCCAAAGAAAAAGCTGAAAACTTAAAAGGAGGAGAAGTTTTGCTTTTGGAAAATGTAAGGTTCTATAAAGAAGAGACGGCCGGAGACGAGGACTTTGCCAAAAAGCTTGCTTCATTAGGCGATATCTATGTAAATGATGCTTTTGGAACTGCTCACAGAGCACATGCTTCTACTACAGTAGCTGCTCAGTTTTTTACTGACAAGTGTTGTGGTAATGTGATGCAACAAGAATTGGAAAATGCTCAAAAGGTATTGGAGAAATCAGAAAGACCATTCACAGCCATAATGGGGGGAGCCAAAATATCCGATAAAATATTGATTATAGAACAATTACTAGATAAGGTAGACCACTTAATTATCGGTGGAGGAATGAGTTATACTTTCTTTAAGGCAATGGGTGGTCAAATTGGTAATTCACTAGTAGAAGAAGATAAACTACCGCTTGCAAAAGAACTGATTGCTAAAGCAAAGGAAAAAGGAGTTGATCTACAACTTCCTAAAGATTCGATCATCGCTGATGACTTTAATAATGAGGCAAATACTAAAACAGCAGATAACTATGCGATTCCTGATGGTTGGATGGGGTTAGATATTGGAGAAGAATCAAGAGAAGTGTTTTCAGAAATTGTAGCAAACTCTAAGACCATTCTTTGGAATGGACCAATGGGTGTATTCGAAATGAGCAACTTTGCCAATGGAACAAACACTATTGCTCAAGCTGTAGTAAAAGCAACTAAAAATGGCGGTTTCTCTTTGATTGGCGGTGGTGATTCCGCTGCAGCAGTTAACAATCTTGGATATGGAGATGATGTATCTTACGTATCTACAGGTGGCGGTGCTCTTCTTGAATACATGGAAGGAAAAGTACTACCAGGTGTAGCAGCACTCAGCTAATCATCAAAAGAGCATAAAATTTGGACTCAAAAATCAAAAAATGAAGAAGACAAAAAAGTGTAAGGATTCATTTGTAACCATGACAGAATTGGTTCTTCCCAATGACACCAATGGACTGACCAATCTAATGGGAGGAAGATTGATGCATTGGATGGATATTGCTGCTGCTATAGCTGCTCAAAAGCATTCGAATAGAATTGTTGTGACGGCCTCAGTAGATAACATTTCCTTCTCGGAACCTATTCGAATTGGAAATACTGTAACTATCTCAGCATTTGTTACTCGTGCCTTTAGCTCATCCATGGAGGTCTACATGGAGGTGACAGCAGAGGATATTCCTGCAGATAAAAAAGTCCATACTAATAAGGCATTTTTCACTTTTGTGGCAGTAGATCAATCTGGAAAGCCAATAGACATACCAGAATTAATTCCAGAATCAGATAGAGAAAAAGAACTCTATGAAGGAGCTCTAAGAAGGCGCCAGCTCCGTCTGGTACTAGGTGGTAGAATGAAGCCAGAAGATGCTAAAGAGTTAAAATCTATCTTTGACATCAAGTAATGGAAAAGCAACATCTTCACCTTTTGATCAATGAAGAAATCTACCGAATAGGTGGAGATGAAGTTGCGGAAACAACTATTGAAGGGACCATTCAAAAAGAAGAAATAGTCGAGGAAGAGGTGGATAAAACTCGCAATAATGATGTTGATGCCACTTCTCAAGTTTCAGAACTAGAGCCTGAATCAATAAAAGAGGAAGCCAAACAAAGCGAAACTCCTGAGATTCCAAAGCCAACACAAGAGTCACCGAAGATTCCTGAAATGAAAACTCAAGAAGAAGTTGTAACTGAAATTCCCTTAGCCATTTTCCACGACAGCACTAATCCTGCTGAAATGGAACTATTGCAAAAAATCATTGATGCATGTAAGGTTCCTTCCGATGACTATGTCATATTCAAAAACGGATTTGATCAATCAGTAAAATTCAAGAAAGGATTAGTTTTTGTTCCCAAAGCAAAAGCATTCTACACTCCTATTCCTTATAAAAACAGTCACTTCTTATGTTCTAAACCATTGTCTGATCTAGCGAATGATCAGCAAGAAAAAGGAAAGCTTTGGGTTGCACTACAGAGATTTGTGCTTAGCAAGTAAATTGATACAAACGAATTCGTTATGGATTTAGAACATGTTCTTTATGGGCTAATTTTTTTTCTCATTGGATTGATTGCGAGAATCTCAGAAAGCCTAGATCATGGAAGGAAAAAAAAGCCAAATCTTTAGGTTTATCAGAATCACGTTTTAAAACTGGCTATTGGACTATGATGTTTGCCGGAATTCTTATGGTCTTAATTGCTATATTTTGATCGACTTCAAAACGAATTTACAATATTGAGTATACAGAAATGAAAGTTCAAGACAAACGCTTTTAGTAAACTAAGTAGAACAATCACTAAGGCCGTCTCAGCAAACTATTTACACGTCTCCCATCCACAACCATCTGTTGAATACCGTCTTTAACGATTAAATGATATCGTTGACCATCTAATGGTAGAAATATCGCGAGAGTCGTTGGTACATCGCTTTTAATGTCGTCTAATTCAATAGTTGCCAAAGGCTGAGTATTCATTAAGCTATCAAACTCTGGGAAACGCCCTTTTGAAATCATTTCATTTGCTTGAAAGTATTCAAATTGATTTAAGTAATCAATCACCTTAGTGCTATCTTGAGGAGATTCACCATTGACTAAAAAGAACTTATCGTTGAATGAAATGTCAAAAGAATTAGTGCCGTTCGAGTACTCCACGTCTACTTTTTGAATAGTCCTCCAACTGCCATCAAACACTAACCTATCCCTCCACTGATCTGGATGAAGGTCAAATAAATCTACCACATTGTCTCGATAGCCCGGAACAGACACTTCCTTTGCAACCCCTTCATCAATGAAATAGGACTTTGTTCGCGTGGCATTGGATGCAAAATCAAATCGATATCTACTATTGAAATCAAACTCTACTTCTACAGACCCTAGTATTTCTTGTTCCCATGATCCAACGACTCTGCTTACATCTACTCTTTGTAAAACAGAGATCAAAGTTGTGACAAATCCATCGTCAGCCTTGAACTCATCATTGAGTGTCCAGCCTTGCTCAGAACGCTCTATTTTCACTACTTCATTCTCCAAGACAAATTGAATCATGCTTACTGATGACATATCTTCAGCATTAAAATAGGTAGTAGTTTTAGAATCACTAGCCCATGAATCAGCGAAAAATAGCCACATATTCGCAATCAGTAATACCACGATGAGGACAATGTATTTTAGGCTTTTACTCATCAGTTAGCATATTTTCTTTTCCTCAAAAACCATTTAACTCCACCAATCAACAGAATCAACATTACAGGTAATCCTAGATTGATTACTTGCCATTTGGTTCTTTCTTGCTTCACTTTCACACGATCTAAAGGGCGAATTTTCACTTCCCTGGATCGAGTTTCAATCAAGCCTGATTCATCTGTGAGGTAATCCAACATGTTTAGAATAAAGTCGTCATTTGCATAAGTCGCTTTTGTGTAAGGTTCTACTCCCAAAGCCAA
>JBGCFL010000056.1:0-4013 GCA_045106975.1 Ekhidna sp.
TTGTAAAACATCGGTCGGACGAAGTGATTGAATCCACTATCAACTCCTACGAACGTGCACGAAGTGGTTTGTTTAATCAAATTTGCTTTGGTCACAAAGTAACCAGCATTACTCACCATGTATTTGCCCGGTTCAAATTCAAGAGTGTAGTCCTTTCCCTGCTTCTCGCAAAACTCATTAAATGACTTACTGAATTTTTTACCAAAAGCGGCTATATCTGTATGGAGATCGGTAGGCTTATAGGCTACCTTGAAACCACTTCCAAAATCTATATGAGTCACGGTTTCAAATTTTTCTACAACAGAAAATACAAGCTCAGCTGCCTTTATAAATACATCTGCGTCAAGAATATCCGATCCTGTATGGACATGAACACCCATTACATTAATGTTTAACTTCTTCACTATGCGCTCAATGTTGGGTACTTGATGAATTGAAATCCCAAATTTTGAATCAATATGACCTACTGAGATATTGGAATTACCACCAGCCATTAAGTGAGGGTTAATCCTGATGTAGATGGGGATTTCAGGGTGATTTAGTCCAAAATATTCGAGTGCATAAAGATTATCGACATTAATCTTTACTCCGAGAGCAATGGCCTCTTCATACTCTTGAGTAGAAATATTATTAGGAGTAAATAATATGTCTTCAGCCGCAAATCCTGCATGCAATCCAAGCTGAACTTCTTCTACAGAAACACAATCTAGCCCAGCTCCAAGAGATTTGAACAGCTTCAAAATGGCTTGATTGTTTAGAGCCTTGCAAGCATAGTGTACCTTTAGTTTGTTCACCTTAAAAGCTTTAGTGAACTGTTTATAGTTCTCAATCATCTGGGCGGAATCGTAAACATAAAGTGGAGATCCGTAGCTCTGTACAGCTCTCTCTAAACTTGCATTTTTCATTTGTTCTTTTTAAAAATTGGACATAAAAAAAGCCGGAGTGTAACTCCGGCTTGATATATATTTTATACAAAAATCAATAGCGGAGATGACGGAAGAATTCCTTCTTCTGTTTCTTACCATTGATCTGTTTTGTGTTTTTCATTGCCGCGAATATAATTGGATTTTAGATATCTGATCTAGTGTAACCTCATCAAAGGTCTCTAATGTCTTTTTTAGTCAAATTATTCTGTTCAATCAATAACGAATCTGTTCCGATTTCGATAGAATTTGATTTCCAATCATATTTTGAGCGTTCAATGGACTTGAGCGGAATCCCGTTTTCAAGTAGAATAAAAGCCACTACTTGAATATCCTCTTTATTGACTTCATCCCCATAGTAAATCACATTGCTGCCAAGCCCTTTTGTTTCAGTTGCAGGCTTTTCATGAAGATAATATTTCAAATCCTTTAGGGCATAGACTTTATCTCCATCCTTTTCATGTTTGTAATATCGAATGACTACATCCTCACGTGATCTCCCCTCCTCTAAAGCAGCATTCTTGATGGAGATGTAATTCTCCTTTAAATCATCCAATGTAGGGTACTCTGTAGGAGTCTTAATTTTAGATGCTGTGTCAGTCGAATTAGTCTCGGCAATATCTTCTATTGCTTTTGGAATCTCATCCTCTACTATTTCTTTAGGGGTAAGGTCTACCAAAAGATTACGCTTAGCTGTCATTTCAGCTTCTGCTTTGGCTACTTTTTGAAATGGTCCCTTTGACTTTTTCGGTGCTTGATAAATGAATAAAACTTGAACTAGTTTCATTCCTGCAATGAGAGAAAAAGCCATTAACGCATATTTTAGTCGCTTTATCATGACAAATGATTTGTTCCCTTGAATTTACTCAAAATAGCAAAGGGCACAAAAAAGCCCTTGCACATTGTGCAAGGGCTAATATTTCTAAAGTTGAAAAAATTTAGTCTTTTTTCTTATTTAGGTCAATCACAATTGGAGTTGCGATGAACACAGAAGAGTAAGTACCAATGATAATACCAACTAATAATGCGAATGAGAATCCTTGAAGAACAGCTCCTCCAAATAGGAACAATACTAGCACCACTATTAAAGTAGTAACGGAAGTAATCAATGTTCTACTGATGGTACTATTCAATGACTCATTGAATACCTCAATCATTTCAGATCCAGCCTTAATTCCCAAGTTCTCTCTAATTCTATCGAACACAACCACGGTATCATTTATGGAGTAACCAATAATTGTCAATATTGCAGCAACAAATACTTGATCCACCTCATAAGCAATGCCGAATAGATTGGCTATTGCAAAGGCTGAAATCACAAACATAGTATCGTGGAATAGAGCGATGATAGCACCTAAACCAAACTGCCATTTTCTAAATCGGAAGACGATGTAAATGAAGATACAGATAAGAGCAATGATTCCTGATTTGTAAGATGAATTTTTAATGTCATCTGCAATAGTTGCTCCGACTTTTGAAGAACTTGAGATAGTGAACTTACCATCTACTAGATTGGCATTGTCTACCATATATGAAAGCTCTGTGCTTTCCGACAGTCCTTTGATCAACTCTTCTCTTACTTGAGTATCAGCTTCATCAGACTCATCATCTATCAAGTAGCTGGTTGTTATTTTTAAGATGTTATTCGCACCATATGTTTTCACCTCGGTACTTGTTCCTTCAAAGTAGTCGCCAAGTCCAGTTTTGATTTCTGAAGGGTCAGTTGGCTCATTAAATGCCACCACATATGATCTACCTCCTTTAAAATCTACACCTAGATTTAGACCACCATTAATGATCATAGCAATAATTCCTAGAGAGATGAATACACCACTGAAAACGTAAGCAATTCTTCGCTTGCTTAAGAAGTCAATGTTCAAGTTGGTAAGAGCATTTCTAGAGAAAGCATTAGAGAATGATAATTTCGAATTGTCGCCTTTCTTAGAGAATGCTTCAACTATTACTCTTGTAATGAATACAGCACTAAAAAATGAACAAACAATACCGATCATCAACGTGATAGCAAATCCTTTAACTGGTCCTTGACCTAACACAAACAAAATTAAACCTACAATGAATGTAGTCACGTTTGCATCGAAAATAGACATGTATGCTTTCTTGTAACCTGAAGAAATAGCTGCTTTTAAGCCACTTCCGTTTCTTAGTTCTTCTTTTATTCTTTCAAAGATTAGCACGTTTGCATCGATGGCCATACCAATGGTAAGTACAATACCTGCAATGCCTGGCAATGTCAATGAAGATCCAAACTGAGCTAAAATTCCCATGATAAAGAATACATTGAAGGCAAGAGCCACATTGGCAATCAATCCACCTTTTGCATAATAAAAGACCATGAAAATGACCACTATTAGCAAACCAATAAGCATTGAGTTCAAACCTTGCTCTTGAGCTACTTTTCCTAGAGTTGGTCCAACAACCACATCCTCTACAATAGTAGTAGGTGCAGGCAGTGATCCTGCTTTTAGAATGTTAGCTAAATCTTTTGCTTCTTCAATAGACTCAAAACCACCAGAAATATTAGAGCTACCATTAGGTATTTCGCCTCTTACATTTGGTGCAGAAAACACATAATTATCAAGAACAATAGCGATCGGATTGCCTACATTTTCTCTAGTCATTTTGCTCCATGCTCTAGATCCAGCAGAGTTCATTTGCATGTTTACTTCTGGTTCTGCTCTTTCATTCAAAGTTGCTGTAGCAGAAGAAATTGTTTCTCCAGTTAGAGATGCTTTTCCAGCTCTGTTAGTTTTGATTGGATAAAGCTCCAATAAATCTGGTCCCGTTAGATCTTCTCCTTTATCCTTTGCTTTCACATCCCACAAGAATTTCATTGTAGCAGGAATCACTGCTTGTACGTCATCTCTCTCAAGAACTCTGTTCACTTTTGCAGTATCCTTGGCATTGTATACAAGCTTTCCTGGAAACCTTGGATCTTGTGCCAATAGTTCTAGAAGTGGTGAATTCCTTGTGTTGATCAGCGAATCCAACTGAGTTTTTTGTAGTGAATCATTCTCAGCAGTCGCAAGAGTATCAAATTCATTATTGCTTTCAGCTAAAAGAGATGAAATA
>JBGCFL010000057.1:0-50366 GCA_045106975.1 Ekhidna sp.
CCAATTATTCAAAATATAGAAGGAGCATTCAGCGGGGGAAACAATACCCTCACAGCCAATTTTGCTTTCGAGTACTTCAACACAAGTTCATCAAAATGCTTGTTTGATTTACTAAAAAGACTGGCTAGATATAAAACGCAAGGAGCAGATGTAATCATAAACTGGTTCTATGAGGAAGAGGATGAGGATATGAAAGAGGCTGGCGAAGATTATGAAGATATTTTAGGAGTAGGATTCAACTACATTCCTATGTAAGAAAAGCAATGCTGATTCAGCAGTGTGATTAGGGTGATTGGTACCTCGTGGTGGAGGTACCTTTTTTTATGCCTAAAAAACTTATTTAGATCGATTCTAAATAATTATATTTGAGCTTGTCTTTAACCAAATAAAATACTTGCAATAAAAATGAAATTCTTACCATTAATAGCCATAGTTATACTGGCAGCATGTTCGTCTCCTTCTAAAGAGCAAGAATCAGATGAAAGTACTAGTGAATTAAACGTTTATTCTAATAGACATTATGATGCTGATCAAGAAGCACTAAGTAGATTCACTAAAGAAACAGGCATAAAAATCAATCTAGTTAAAGCAGGCGCTGATGAACTAATATCGAGATTGGAAATGGAAGGTGAGAATTCTCCTGCTGATGTTTTTATTACAGTTGATGCCGCAAAATTGAATAGAGCGAAGGAGCTAGGGCTATTCCAGTCGGTAGAAGCCACAACCAGTAATAAATCAGATTTCATTGACGAAGATAAACAGTGGTATGGTATCACTTATAGAGCAAGGGTAATAGCATATGACAAGTCAGATGTAGATCCGTCTGAATTGTCTACTTATGAAGATCTAGCCGATCCAAAATGGGATGATAAGGTGATTATTAGGTCATCTAGTAGTGCGTATAATCAATCTCTTCTTTCCTCTATCATTCATGCAAGTGACAGAGAGACGGCAAAGGGTTGGGCACAGGGAATAGCCAACAATATGGTAAGAGAGCCAAAAGGTGGAGATAGAGATCAAATCAAGGCGATGGCCTCTGGTGTTGGTGATGTAGCAATTGTCAATACCTATTATGTAGGGTTATTACTTAATTCTGAAAATGAAGAGGAAGTAAAGGCAGGTGAGAGTGTGGGTATCTTCTTTCCAAATCAAGAGGGTAGAGGAGCACATATCAACATTAGCGGTATCGGTGTTGCGAAAAACGCTCCGAATAAAGAAAATGCAATTAAGCTTATTGAGTTTCTAACTAGTGAAGAAATTCAGAAGTTCTATGCTTCAAATTCTTTTGAATATCCTGTGCATCAAACGGTAGCTCCAGACTCTACTGTTGCACAATGGGGAACATTCAAAATTGATAATTTAGACTTTGCTAAAAAGACTAATATGAATGAAGATGCAGTGAGAATTTTTGATGAAGTTGGTTGGAACTAAGCCCGAAAAACGGGATCAATGAAACTCCAACTACCGAGGTATTTTTACTGGCGACTTGCTACAAACACCATTTTGGCACTTCTAATATTGCCATTACTTCTTGTAGCAAGTCGCTCTTTCTTTTTTGATGGGTCCAATTGGGGGCACTTATCAGCAAACCTTCTTCCATTATATACTTGGAATACATCCATTCTGTTAGTAGGGACTATCTTATTGACACTATTTATTGGTGTTTCTACTGCATGGGTGGTGAGTGTTTATGAATTTCCATTCAGAAGGCAATTTGAATGGATGCTCATTTTACCTCTTTCAATACCTACTTTTATAAGTGCTATTTCTTATGTTGGTCTCACTGACTATGCAGGCCCTATTAGGATATTTCTAAGATTTATAGACCATGATATTTATCTTGATTTAATGACGAAGGGTGGTGCTATTTTCGTTATGTCAATAGTCCTTTTCCCATATGTTTATGTAACATCAAGATCTGCCTTTTTACTTCAATCTGCTTCGCTTATTGAAGTTTCTCGATCTCTTGGCCAATCTATGAGTAAAACATTCAGAAAGGTCATTTTACCACTAGCTTGGCCATCTATTTTTGCTGGGCTGATATTGGTTATTATGGAAATACTTAATGATTATGGTGTCGTTTCGTACTTTGGTATTCCAACATTTACAGTAGGTATTTTTAGATCTTGGCTGGCATTAGGTGATCTTTCTTCCGCCATTATCCTTTCATTCATTGTATTGCTTTTTGTCCTTCTATTGTTAATTGTTGATTCTAGAATTAAGAGCACAAAGAAATTTGATCATGAAAAAGCAGATAGAAAATTTTCTAGAATATACCCAACCAATAAGTGGAGTCTATTTCTAGTGTGCTTTATTCCTCTTCTTTTTGGCTTTCTAATTCCTGTGGCTCAACTATGCTGGTGGTTTTTTCTTTCATTTTCGTCAACACTTTGGGTTGAAACATTAGAATTAGCCAAAAACACAGCTTTTATTGGAATTTTATCAAGTCTCATTATTGTCACCCTTGGTATACTACTCAGTTATTCTTTTCGGATTTTGAAAAAGAAAGGAGTATCAAAATTGCTAAGCAAGTTGCCGTTTCTTGGGTATGCTATGCCTGGAGCAGTCATTGCAATTGGTGTAGTGGCGCTGGTTTTGTTTATTAATCCAAATTGGATTTACGCTGGTATATCAGCACTCGTATTTGGATATACAGTTCGGTTTTTTGCAGTGGGATATGGATCTATTGAGTCAGGTTTTGAAAAAATACCCAATCAACTAGATGATGCGGCTACTTCTTTGGGGAGTAACGCTCTTAGAAATCTTTTCCTTGTCCACTTGCCTATTCTTAAACCAGTACTCATCGGTGCATTTATAATGGTTTTTGTGGATGTAGCAAAGGAACTGCCTCTTACGTTGATTTTGAGGCCTTTTAATTATGATACGCTAGCCACTAATGCCTTTCAATATGCAAAAGATGAAATGGCTCCAAAATCTGCAGCATCCAGCCTCTTGATTATTTTTGCAAGCGCAATTCCAGTTTATTTCCTCAACAGAATATTGCATCAAAGTGAGTCTTAAGGTAGAAAATATTACAAAAAAATTTGGTGACAATACCATTTTAGAGGGTGTGTCACTAGAGGTGAAGAAAGGAGATATTTTTTCTTTGTCTGGTGAAAGTGGATGTGGAAAGAGCACTTTACTTAGAATAATTGCTGGGCTTGAAAAAGCTGATACTGGAAATGTTTATTTTGAGTCAGATGATATTACTCATTTAACTCCTGAAAACAGGAATTTCGGATTTGTATTTCAGAATCTAGCTCTATTCCCACATTTGAATGTTAAAGAAAATATTTTCTATGCGATCAAATCAACAGAAAAATCTAAAAAGAGATTAGACCAACTACTTGGTATGACAGGACTTGATGGGCTTGATAGACGCTACCCTCATGAACTTTCTGGAGGGCAACAACAAAGAGTAGCGCTAGCCAGAGCTTTGTCTATCAATCCGAAAATGCTCATACTAGACGAACCGTTTAGTAGCCTCGATGAACTTTTGAAAGCAAGAATTCGAGAGGAGATATTTGATCTGCTAAGATCACTTGAAATTACAACCATCCTTGTGAGTCATCAATCTACTGATGCATTTTTGATTGCTGACCAATTGGCAATAATGAAAGAAGGAAAGGTCCTTCAGGAAGGAACTCCAACTGAGGTTTATCAAAATCCAATATCACCATATGTTTCCGATTTTTTTGGAGCGAGTGTGATTATGGATGGAAAAAAGATAAACGATGAGGTAGCCACTCCTTTTGGAAACCTGCACTTCCCGGATAGCCCTGAAGGTTCTTTTAAAGTATTTCTTAGACCAGAAAATATTGTTATATCATCAGAACACAATTATAATCTGAAAGGAATGGTCTCTAAAAAGGATTTCAAAGGACCGCATGATGTTTTGAGTATTAAGTCTGAATCTAGTAATTCTTACATTTCATTGGAAACCGAAAGATCTGAGTTAGATGTAGGTGATCTCATTTTCTTAAGTGTCCCTGAGGAGAAGATTAAGATATTTAATTAGTGTTCAGTTTACTTTCTTTGATTGTTCGTAATTGAACAATAATGAGAATGAATACATATTTAACTTATTGATAACCATTCAGTTAAACTATACTGGCATAGTAATTGTTAATTATTAGCCATGCCTACAGCACGTACCAAATCAAACCTACAAAAAACCTTATTAATCCTACTTGGGATCATCTTAGCAGTTTTACTCACATTAAATGCTGGAGCGTTTAGTGTTGCTGAGAAAATTAATAAACGAAGTGTGATAGAGAGTGAATTCCCTATCGCGATTGCTCCTGTAAAAAAGGCTGGATCAATTTTCATTCAGGATTTTGTAAAGGAATTATCATCTTTAAAATAAATAATCATGGAAATGACAAAAAGACTATTTAGATCAAGTGATAAAGTAATCGGTGGCGTTTGCGCAGGGCTTGCAAATTATTTCAATTTGGATCCTACACTGGTAAGAGCGGGTTATCTAATTATTTCTATTCTTAGTGTGGCTTTCCCGGGCATCCTTGTTTACCTCATTCTTTGGGTAATTATGCCTGATCAAGGCTGAGCTTTACTATAAAAGTTTAGCCAACGATCTGGCACTTCGCCTTGCAGTGCCATTTCGTAATCAGAATAATTACAAGCGATCATTCTACTTCTATTAAATACACCCATGCTTTCTGCATTAGGCACTTCCATCCACCATCTTTCAGATAGTTTACTTTTATAAAACTTGATTGTTTCGGGCTCGCCTCCAAAATGAACTTCGTAAACGAGGTAATCATTAGACTTGAAATTTTTATCCCCTTTGCGATGATAGAACCCTTCAACGAAATACCAAATCATGGTACCGATTACAAAAGCATTTTTTCTATCATCCGTGTCAGATTGCTCGTCATAGTTAAATAAACCAATTGAGCTTAACTTTTCATTCTGACCAGCATACCAGCTTAGCTGACAAGCTTCCTCACCAGTTAGTCCATAAACTTTTGAATCGCTTGCCCCTGGAGCATAGCTTACTTGTAGCGATGACAAATCAAAAGTTAGCATATCGGCATCTCTTACCATAGGCTCTATGTCTTTGAGGTTTTCTTTTACAACACCGAGACGAACAGCCTCGAAAGCTAATTCGTCCATTAACTCTAGTTCTTTTTGATCTACCAAATAACTTTGATAGGCGAGTTGATAGTAGCTGAAAAGATAATTGGGATTGTGCTTAAAAATTTTTCCTAAATGACCTTCTGACGCGTTGGAGCCACTGAAGTCCATTGAGTTATCCACGTTGAGTACTGAAACTAATTTTCCTCCATTCTCATAAGAGTAATACTGACCTAAGTCTAAATCATGACTTCCTCCAAAGAGTACGGGAATGATGCTTTTTTCCATCAAGTAGCTACATACTTCTTTTAGTCTCAAGTAAGTATCTTCTAGATTAGGGCCATTTCTAAAATTTCCAAGGTCAACAATAGCATAATCCCCAAAACCCTTTTTTAGCTTATACAATTGCTCTCTAATCACATCGGGTGATTTTTCACTGCCACCATTAGTTGTTCCTCTATATTCGTTCAACCCAATGAACGCAACATCCATCCCTTGATAATCAGGCATTTTATGTTTGTTTACATAGATGGAAGATTGAAAAGAAGTGGGAGTTTGATCAACATCCACGTCTGTGGGATCGAAGAATAATTTTAAATCCATGGTTTGGCTAAGATATATGAGTTCAGTTGTCCATTCAAATGTGACTTACATATAGGATCATGGTATTGATCGGGAATAAATGAATGGAAGAGAGTACTATGTTGTTTTTTCAATAATTTCTTTTATCTGCACCATGTGTCTTTCTTCATGAGCCAAAATGAATTCGAAACATTCTGGGATATAAAATTTCATTTTCTCGCCCAAAGCAGTAGGTATTTTTATATCATCTAATTTTTTAGATCTACTTTCTTTCAAGTAGCTGTTAAATCTATCTTTATTATTCAAGAAAAGATGGAGTGTGACATTTACATTCTTTTTATCAATTTGAGGTTCAAAGAAATTGAATGTTTTCATCTTGAATTTTCTTTTTTTGCCTTTTGGCTTCATTGAATAAATGGACATTCTACCTAAAATGGTCCGCTGCATTCTTTGACGATCGGTATCTGTTTTGGGTGCATCCGAAATTGCTTGTTCAAAATTCTCATGATACTTATTGTAAACCTTGTTTAGGTGACTCACTACTTCTAATACAGACCATTTTTTCGGACTTTCTTTCCAATTGAGTTTCTCTACAGATAGGGCTGACACATTTCTTTCAATGTAGTTTTTCATTTGATTAGACTGCTGTAAGAGATATTCAAAATTTACTTCCATGATTATTTATGTTTTGCTCACTCAAAGCTGAGCGATCATGTGAGAGGAAAAATTGATCTAGATCAATTAAATCTTAAGAGGTCAAAAATATGACTAATCTCTCAATGCCCTCAACCTACTAAATGTCTCTGGTTTCATGTTCAGATAGCTGGCTAGATATTTTTGAGGAATTTGCAATAGTTGAGGAGGACATCTCTTCATAAAAGTATCAAAACGTTCTTTTGCCGATAGTGTGAGTATTTCTAATTCTCTAGAACTTCTTCCAATAGAGAACTCTTCCATAAAATAGGCGCGCCATTGATATAGTTTCGGGAATTTTTCGAAAAGTTCACAATACTTCTCATGACTTAGACCTATCAGTTTAGATGTTGTAAGCGCTTCAATAAAATACTTTGATGGAGTTTGAGAAAGGAAAGAGTCATAAACGCCAGATACGGATCCATCAAATGAAAATCCAAGGACTACCTTTTCTCCTTTTTTATCGATTAAGTAAATCACTTGAACACCCGATATCACCAAATAAAAATATTTAGAGACAGTCCCTGCTTCTACTAAATAGTCCTTAGAGTTAAATTCTTGAATTTTGAAGTTCTGAGAGAGGAACGACGCAGCACCTTCTTCCAGTTCTCCATATCTCCCAAAGGCATTATGTATTAAATTATCAAATTGAGAATCCACTCCATAAAACTACTTCATGCGGTAGATCAAAGCTCCATTTCAATGATTAAATTCGCAACATGAATTACGTAAAACTTGATATCAAAGAGGGCATTGGGACCATAGAATTTTTCACTGAGCAAAGTAATTCCCTACCAGGGGATATCCTTAAAAAACTAGCTGATACTATTATTGAAGCAGGGAACAATCCTGAAATAAAAGTGATTGTGCTAAAAAGTGGAGGAGATCGTACCTTCTGCGCTGGTGCAAGTTTTGATGAGCTAATTGCCGTTGAATCCGCCGAAGGAGGTCATTCATTTTTCATGGGATTTGCGAATGTCATCAATGCCATGCGCAAAGCTCCAAAATTCATTATAGGTCGTTTACAGGGTAAAGCTGTAGGTGGCGGTATAGGATTGGCATCCGCAACGGATTATTGTTTTGCAACAAAATTTTCATCTATTAAGTTAAGCGAATTAGCACTAGGTATAGGCCCATTCATAGTTTCTGCTCCAATAGAGAGAAAAATGGGATTATCTGCTATGTCTCAAATGGGAATAAATGCTGGTGAATTTTATTCTGCCGAATGGTGTAGGGAAAAAGGATTGTTCTATGAGGTTTTTGAAAATGTAAGTAAAATGGATAACGCTGTTTATGAGCTAGCGAAAAAATTGGCTGCATATAATCCTGAAGCCATGGCTGAAATGAAAAAAGTGTTTTGGCAAGGAACAGAGCATTGGGATGAGTTGCTGCCAGAAAGAGCTCAAACAAGTGGTAAGTTGGTCACTTCAGATTTCACGAAAAATTTCATTCAGAAATTCAAAAGCAAGTAATAGATTCATTTAGAAATCTATTTTCAGAAACAAGCTACATTTGTAACACGGGGTGCCTATAAGAGGCTGAGATCATACCCAAAACCTGATCTGGATAATGCCAGCGTAGGGACGGTCGAAAAACAGGTAATACCTGGACCACTTGTATGATAAACATAAAGGAGAGTCCCCTCTTTCCGATGTTTAATTTTTTTTAATAATTCTAACATGAAATTTTTATTCTTAGCAGCAAGTTTGTTGCTCGCCAGTTTTGCTATGGGGCAAGACTCGCTAAAAACGTTGCGATTGGATGATGTGACTGTGTACTCCACCCGAGCCAATGAAAAAACGCCAACAACCTACTCAACAGTGAGTAAGGAAGAATTACAGAGTATCAATTTAGGTCAAGATTTACCTATACTTCTCAACTTCACACCTTCTGTAGTTACCACATCGGATGCTGGAGCAGGAATTGGCTACACAGGGATGAGAATAAGAGGAAGTGATGCTACTCGAATCAATGTTACAATCAATGGCATTCCTGTAAATGATTCAGAATCACATGGAGTGTTTTGGGTAAATATGCCTGATTTTTCTTCTTCACTCAACAACATACAAATCCAGCGAGGAGTGGGAACATCTTCCAATGGAGCTGCTGCTTTTGGCGCGACAGTAAACCTTCAAACTAACAGCGTTTCCGGAGAACCTTTCTTTGAGACAAATAATACGGTTGGAAGTTTTAATACTTGGAAGTCAAATGTGATGTATAACACAGGGTTGATCAATAATCTTTACAACTTCGAAGCACGTTTATCTAAAATAAGCTCGGATGGTTTTATAGACAGATCGGCGGCTGATCTTAAGTCTTACTACTTATCGGGTGGTAGGTATGGAAAGAGGACTATGATTAAAGCAGTCATTTTTGGCGGGCAAGAAATAACCCAACAAGCATGGTATGGTACCCCAGAAGCAAAACTCATTGGGAACGATGCAGACCTGCAAGAAGTGATTGATTTTGGAGGTGAGTATAGCAGTCAAGAGCAGCTAGACAATCTAAGAAACTCTGGTAGGAGCTTCAATTATTACTTGTACGATAATGAAGTGGATAACTACAGACAAGACCACTACCAGTTGCATCTTGGCCACTCGTTTTCTGATAACCTAAACCTTACTGCTGCGCTCCATTATACAAGAGGGCGTGGGTATTTCGAACAATTTAAAAGTGGGGAAGACCCAATTGATTTTGGATTGAATCCAATAGTGGTGAATGCTGATACCATTAGGTCTTCCGATATTATTGTAAGGAGATGGCTTGACAATCACTTTTATGGAAGTACTTTCTCTTTAAATTATAATTCAGACAACTTTGACCTCATTTTTGGAGGAGCTGCCAATCAATACAAAGGAGAACACTTTGGTGAAATTGTTTGGATGCAATTTGCAGGAAACAATGATATTCGAAGCAGGTATTATGAAGGTGACGCTACAAAAAATGATGTTAATGCTTTTGCAAAAGGAAACTTTCAACTAAATGATAAATTCAACGCTTTTGTTGATTTACAGGTAAGAAATGTGTCTTATGAAACGTCAGGTTTAGACAATGATCTAAATCCTTATGATGTTGACGAAAGTCTGACATTTTTCAATCCAAAATTTGGAGCGACATATTCTCTCAACTCTTCTAGCAATTTGTATGCTTCATATGCTATTGGTAATAGAGAGCCAGTGAGATCTGATTACATAGATGCGACAGGAGATATTCCAGAACATGAAACGCTAAAAAACTTAGAGGTTGGAATAAGATCAAGCGGATCCAAGTTCTCTTACGAAGCAAATTTTTATCACATGAACTATGAGAATCAACTAGTGCTCACGGGAGCATTAAACGATGTAGGATCTCCTGTCAGGGTCAATGTGCCAAAAAGCTTTAGAATGGGATTAGAATTGGCGGGAAGTTATCAAATCACTAATACGCTTAACTGGTCTGCAAATTTGGCACTAAGCAGAAATAAAATTGATCAATTTTCTGAAGTTGTATTCGCTTCAACCTTCAATGAAATTGCTCATTCAGATACCGACATATCCTTCTCGCCCAATGTTGTGTCAGGAAGTAGATTAAGTTTTACACCGTTCAGTGGATTTACAACTGAGCTTTTGTCCAAATATGTAGGAAAACAATTTCTCGATAATACCTCTAATGACGATAGAGCAATAGATGCTTATTTAACTAATGATGTTAGACTCTCTTACGCATTCTCAACTAAAGAGATAAAGAACATTGGTATTTCATTAATGGTAAACAATGTGCTCAATGAAAAGTACTCTTCCAATGGGTATACATGGGGTTACTACTATGGTAATGATGAACGATATCAACAGAACAACTACTTTCCTCAAGCAGGTATTAATTTCTTGCTAGGATTGAATTTGAAGTTTTAGAAATAGCTTTTTAAAGCAAGAAAAAGCCCATTTTAACAAGATTAAAATGGGCTTTGTGTTGAAGTTTGATTTCTGAAAATGAACTTCATTATTTATCAATCGTAAAGAGAGGTGTGACTTTATATAACTTACTTACATGAGTTTTTCCAAAAGAGTGGTGCGACAATTACTGTTGTTGGTTTGTTTTCTTGCCGGCCTCAAAGCGAATTCCCAATTAGAAAAACTTGATCCTTTAGATTATTTCTCCCAGTTTGAGATTAACGAAGCAAATACAGCTGATGGTTTAGATTATCTGACAAAAGAGGAAAAAAACATTTACTTGTACACCAATTTGGTACGATTATACCCGAAGAAATTTTATATTTTATATAAAGATTTTGTAATTGCTGAGGGAAAGGAATCCTTGTTGAAGAGCAATAGCTACTATACTACACTCACTGAAAATTTGAAAAATAGAGAGGTGATGGCTAGAGTATTTCCGAATGAACAAATGTTTAAGTCCGCGGAATGTTGGGCAATAGAATCAGGAAGTAAGGGACTAACTGGGCATGATCGTAAAGACTGTGCAAAAGAATATGACGGAGAGAACTGTGCATATGGTCTGCCAACAGGAATCTCGATTGTCATGCAGCTGTTAATTGATTATGGTGTCCCCGATTTGGGCCATAGGAAAAATATATTCCACCCTGACTGGGTTGGGATGGGAGCCGCCATTCGACCTCACTCAGGGTTTAGAGTTGGGGCAGTTCAGAATTTTTCTAGAACCAATGATTTATTGAAAGAAGAGGCGTGGAAAAGACATCAATTGGTCCAGAAAAGGATAGAAGACTTTGAATCAATGATGAATGATTGGAATAAGAATGAGGTAGTTAAGGCGGACGTCAACCGAAATGCAAAGCATTTGAATGAAGTTGAGAAAGACTTTTATCTCTATATCAATCTAATGAGGATAAATCCTAAAAAATTTAAAGCTATGATTTGGGATGAAGGACCATTTTTTGACCAGTTACCCAACGAACTTGATAATGGAATTAGGAAGGAAGATCAGTATAAAGAGGTTGGCGATTGGCTACAGGATGCGTCTAATCAGGAGGTGTTGATCCCAGGGAAAAAACGAATTGCTGAGCTTAGATGTATTATCCAAAGATTTAGGGCAAATAATTCTTCCTACAATAGTTGTATTAAATCAGGTGGGGCTTGGAGTTTTGCTACTTACTATTCAGAGTCCAACTTCAATGATGCCATGAATATTCTTTTGACCCCAAAAGAGTTTGAAAAAATAGCTAATGAAAATGTAACTGTAGCATTGGAAGGAGGAGAGCCGGCTATTAAAGTAATCTTTGTAGAGAATTATGACCGCTGATGATTGTACACTATTTCCCCTATGCAGTTTCTTTATCTAGCAAAAGGCTCAATTGAAAATTCCATCATTCTTTTCAGGATATAAACTTTCTAGATAAAAATGTCGAATCTAGTTCGACATTTTTATCTGAAAATCATCCTTGCTCCTTCTTCTTAATCATCGTCAGAATAGTAGCAACAGCCACTGTCTCTCCAGTCTCATCATAGACGTCCACTAAGAATTTCACAATTCCTTTTGCAATGCCATCATCCTTTGTTTCTTGATCTACTTTTTCTTTCACTGATGCTCTCACGCCGATGGTCATTCCCGCATAGACAGGTTTAGTAAAGCGGCATTCTTCTAGTCCGTAATTCAATAAAACGGGTCCTTTCTTTGCTTGAACAAACAAGCCAGCAGCAGCTGAAAGGATAAAGTACCCATGAGCTACCCTTTTCTCAAAAGTTGTTCCTTCTAAAGAGGTCACGTCTGTGTGAGCATAGAAGTGATCCCAGCTCACATTGGCAAATGTCACAATGTCTGATTCAGTAATAGTTCTTTTAGCAGTGATTACAGTATCGCCAATTTCCAATTCTTCAAAGTGCTTAGAGAATGGATGTCTTTCTGTGTCTTTGTATTCACCACCATATTGGTATTGCTGCGTGATTTCCGTCAGTGTAGTTGGCGATCCTTGGATTGCGGTACGTTGTAAATAGTGCATTACACCTCTTTTTCCACCCATCTCTTCGCCACCACCAGCTCGGCCTGGTCCGCCATGCACTAGTTGTGGCATAGGAGAGCCATGCCCTGTAGATTCTTTAGCACAATCTTTATTCAATACTAAAATACGTCCATGGTGAGAAGCAGCTCCTACCACATATTCAGTTGCTATTTTATCATTAGCGGTTGTGATTGAAGAACACAAAGATCCTTTTCCTTTTTTGGAGATAGCAATGGCTTCATCCATGTCTTTGTATGGTAGAATGGTGCTCACAGGTCCAAAAGCCTCAACGTTGTGTACTTCCTCAGTAGTCAAAGGATTTTGATTAACGAAAAGCATAGGTGACATAAATGCTCCTTTGTTCCAATCAGCACCAGTCGCTTCTCCAATATTATCCATGGACCCGTATACGAGATCAGAAGTTTTGGCTAGTTCGGCTACTTTCCTTGTCACCTCTTCCAGCTGATCTTTCCCTGCCAATGCGCCCATTCGAACGCCCTCTACGCTCGGGTCTCCAATCGTTGTTTTTGCGAATGCTTTCCCCAAAGCAATTTGTACATCTTCAACCAATTTTTCAGGAACAATAATTCTACGTACAGCTGTACATTTCTGTCCACACTTCACGGTAATTTCTTTTCTTACTTCCTTAATGAAGAGATCGAATTCAGGAGTGCCAGGAACAGCGTCTTCTCCTAAAACAGCACAGTTGAGTGAGTCTGCTTCTAGGTTGAAAGGAACAGAATTTTCAACGATCTGTGGAAGTGTTTTTAATTTTTTACCCGTTTCAAATGAACCAGTGAACGTCACCACATCATTCATGTCTACATGATCTAGGATGCCATTTCCATAACCAGAGACTAATTGTAATGCGCCCTCAGGAAGAATACCTGATTCAATGATATCTCTTACCATTACCTCAGTCAAGTAGCAAGTTTGCTCAGCAGGTTTAATGATGCATGGCATTCCAGCCAACCAGTTTACAGCTGCTTTTTCTAGCATTCCCCAGATTGGGAAGTTAAATGCATTGATATGAACTGCGACACCTTCTTTTGGTACCATGATATGATGTCCAACAAAAGATCCACCTTTCGATAATGGAATTGTCTCTCCATCAACATGATAGGGCAAGTCTGGAAATTGTCTCCTTAAAGAAGCATTAGAGAATACATTACCAATACCACCTTCAATATCTATCCAACTATCTATCCTAGTCGCACCTGTTGCTTTGCTTGATTCGTAAAAGAGTTCTTTTTGATCCATCAAGTGGAATGCCAATGCCTTTAACATCAACCCTCTTTCTTGAAAAGTCATTTTTCTCAATGCCGGATTTCCTACATTCCTAGCATGGTCATAGGCATCTTTAAAGTCAATGCCTTCAATGGTATGACTTGCAACAGGAGCTCCAGTTATCGCATGATGAAGAATTTCACCGTCTCCACCGCCTTCTATCCATTGACCGCCTATGTAGTGTTGTAATTTGGGTATTGCCATGTTTGATTCTTTTTTGAGATGTACAAATCTACTAACATGGTCAAAGAAAATGATTGCTGAAAATCGATAAGGTTTAGCTATTGCTAAATAACCCGTGTAGCTCAGTATCTATCTTGAAAACGATATCTGAAAAGTCTTCAGGGTTATTTAAAAAGTCTTTACCACTAACATCTACAATCAATAATTTTCCAATGTCATAATTGTCTATCCAATCCTCGTAGTGCTCATTGAGGCCTTTTAAATAATCTATTCGTATGGTATTCTCGTAATCCCTGCCTCTCACTTCAATGTTGTGAACTAGCTTACTGATATCTGATTTCAGATAAATGAGTAGATCTGGTGGAGACACAAACTCCATCATGGAATCAAAAAGAGTTCGATAATTCTGATAATCTCTTTCTTCAAAAAATCCTTGTTTATAGAGGCTTTTGGCAAAAATGTGAGCATCCTCATAGATAGTTCTGTCTTGGATGACGGTGGATTCACCCATTCTTACCTTTCCAATCTGTTCAAAGCGACTATTTAGAAAATATACCTGAAGATGAAATGCCCATTTTTTCATATCCTCATAAAAATCAGATAGGTATGGGTTGTCGTCCACTGACTCAAATTCAGGATGCCAATGATAGTGCTTAGCTAGCATTTTGGTAAGTGTGGTTTTTCCAGCTCCGATATTTCCGGCCACCGCAATATGCATGTTTTGATTAGTCATTGGATATCAAGTTAATATGGAAGGATATGAACTAATTTTTAGTCTCATTCCAAGTTTTGTAAGCAGCACTGGCAGTTGGTCTATCAGGCTCTATTGAGCGCAAAGGTTCGCATTCTTTCAATGTTTCAAAACACTCTTTCGGTAATTGTTGATAAAGTTTTGTGCCTTCTGTTTTCCAGGCAATCATCTCATCACTAATATCTTTTATTTTCTTTCCAGGATTGCCTACAATCAGGCTTCTTTTTTCAAAAACTGATTCTGCTTTAATAAAACTTAAAGCTCCAACAATGCACTCATCATCAAGTTGTGCATTGTCCATAATCACAGCATTCATGCCTACTAAACAATTCTTTCCTATTTGAGCACCGTGAATGATGGCGCCATGACCAATGTGAGCACCCTCTTGAAGAGTAATGGTAATACCAGGGAACATATGGATTGTGCAATTTTCTTGGACGTTACAGCCATCTTCAATCACGATTCTCCCCCAATCACCACGAATAGTTGCTCCAGGTCCTACATATACATTTTCACCAATGATCACATCTCCAGTTACCACTGCTAACGGATGTATGAAGGCACTTTCTGCAATGACAGGAGTTAGATTATTAAATTGGTAGATCATAGTCTGGATTGGTAAGTGAATACTCAAAAGTAAAATTTACAATGATGAAAAAGTTTTCATTTGTTGGAATATTTTATTTGACTAGGTGCTAAGCTCTTCGGAATCGGTAATTGCTTGGTAAGCTACGCTAAAGAAAGTAATACCGAATTTGGTTTTAATTCTTTATTGATGGGGGTATTGTTGATTGCAGTTGACAAAAGATTGCATAATCAATACTCATGAAGAAAATAGTCATATCGCTTTTTTTACTATTTGTAATAATTTCATTAGTCCACTCGCAAAGAAATGCAGATTCGATTGTCACGAATAGTACACCTTTTGTTCCAGAATTTCATATTGAATTTGGTGCTGGACTTGGCGCTTCGAGGAGATCGGGGTACAACCTTATGGTAGGAGGTGGTTTTTTTCTAGAACCTCAATATAAAATTAAAGAGAACGTAGTGCTTGGTTTGGAGTTAGGGCTGAAAGGATTTAGTTCCATTCAAGGGTCTACTAGTGATCCAATTTCAGAGTATAATCTATTATCAGTATTACCTTCAGTTCAAGTTAGGATGGATCAAGCTCCTTATTTATACTTAGGCATAAGAACAGGACTGGGATATGTCTATGGGAGTAACCCTAAGAATGAAGAGAGTTCTCTAAAGCTTGTAAATAGCTTTAATATGGGCTTTTATATTTGGAAGTTCAACATTGGTTTCGAAAGATTATTTTGTGCCTCCTTTGCAAAGTCAGGAATTTTATTTTTAAAGTTCAGGCTCAGGTAGTGTGTCGAGTTACTGTATCATGCCCTCTCCAAAACCACAGCATACCCTTGACCTACACCAATACACATAGTACAAAGCGCATATTGCTTACCAGTTTTTTGAAGCTCTAGAGCTGCCGAGTATGTAATTCTTGCTCCAGTCATTCCCAGTGGGTGGCCAATAGCAATGGCTCCTCCATTTGGATTGATTCGAGGATCGTCATCTGCAAGACCCAAAGATCGAGTACATGCTAGTGACTGTGCTGCGAAAGCTTCATTTAGCTCTATGACATCCATTTGATCCAGTGTAAGACCTGCTTTTACTAACGCTTTTTTCGACGCTTCTACAGGGCCAATTCCCATAATTCGAGGTTCAACTCCTACAACCGCTGATGAAACTATCCTGGCTAATGGCTTTAGATTATGTTTTTTTACAGCATTCTGAGAAGCGACTAGCACAGCCGCAGCTCCATCATTTAGACCTGAAGAGTTACCGGCAGTAACGGAACCCTCTTTTTTAAATGCGGCTCTTAGTTTTCCTAAAACTTCCATGGAGGAGGTTGGCTTCACAAATTCATCTTTATCAAAAACAATTGGATCTGCTTTTCTTCGGGGAATTTCAACTGCCACTATTTCTTCCGCTAACCTCCCATTTTTCTGAGCTTCTGTAGCCTTCATTTGAGAATGGTAAGCAAAAGCGTCTTGATCTTCCCTGCTTATATTATGCACTTCTACTAGGTTTTCGGCTGTTTGACCCATGCCATGAGTTCCATAGAGCTCGTCCATTTTTGGGTTGATAAATCTCCATCCAAAACTAGAATCAAACATCTTAGCGTCTGTTCCAAAAGGCTTGGCTGACTTAGATATAACCCATGGCCCCCTTGTCATATTTTCTAGCCCACCCGAGATAAATAAATCACCGTCACCTGTTTTGATAGCCCTGTTGGCTTGCACAATGGCAGACATTCCTGATGCACACAATCTATTGATAGTCTCTCCCGGAACAGAGAATGGAAGACCACCTAAAAGCAATGACATTCTTGCCACATTTCTATTGTCTTCACCAGCCTGATTAGCACAGCCCATGATGACTTCATCAATAGACGATGGGTCAATGTCAGGATTTCTTGCCATCAATTCTTTGATAACCAATGCTCCAAGATCATCTGCCCTTACTGCCGAAAGTGTACCTCCAAAGTTTCCTATTGGAGTTCTAATCCCGTCTATGATATATGCTTCCATGGTGTTGTTAAGTTGCTGTTTCAGTTAAATGGTCAATGTGGAAATTTTTAATTAATAAACATGAATATACTATTCATCATTCCATCTTATACGGCAAATAAACGATCAACTATCTAACTATTCAACCAATCTACTGATTAACTAATCCACAAATTTGAGAATCGCTTTGCTGCCCGTTCTTCATGGATTAATTTTGGCGGAATTTGTTTAGATCTGAATAGCTATTACAAGCCCAAACTGTACCCAATGCCAAAAAACCCTAACATCAAGTCAGTATTAATTATCGGAAGTGGACCCATCATTATTGGGCAAGCATGTGAGTTTGACTATTCAGGCTCTCAAGCTTCTAGATCGTTGAGAGAAGAAGGAATTGAAGTGACGCTTATCAATTCGAATCCTGCAACGATTATGACTGACCCAGTTACGGCAGATAATATTTACCTGAAACCATTGAATAAACAGTCTATTCGTGAGATTTTGGAAAAGCATCCAAACATCGATGCGGTGCTTCCTACAATGGGAGGTCAAACAGCATTGAACCTGGCGATTGATTGTGATAAAGCGGGTATATGGCAAAAGTACAATGTGGAGATGATCGGCGTAAACATCGATGCTATTGATACAACAGAAGATCGAGAGAAATTCCGTCATAAGATGATTGAGCTTGGAGTAGGAGTGTGTACGGGAGAAACAGCTACATCATTTTTGAAGGGTAAGGAAATAGCTCAAGAAATAGGATTCCCATTAGTTATTCGTCCATCCTACACATTGGGTGGCTATGGTGGAGGATTTGTCAACACCGAAGAAGAATTTGATACAGCATTAAATGCAGGTCTTCAAGCATCACCAATACATGAAGTTTTGGTCGAGCAGAGTATTCTAGGTTGGAAAGAATACGAATTAGAGCTTTTGAGAGATAATCTGGGTAACATTATCATCATCTGTTCTATTGAAAACTTTGATCCAATGGGAGTGCATACTGGTGATTCCATCACGGTGGCTCCAGCAATGACATTATCTGATACTACTTATCAGCACATGCGTGACTTGGCAAAGAAAATGATGAATGGGATCGGTCATTTTGCGGGAGGCTGTAATGTGCAGTTTTCAGTAAACCCTGATACAGAAGATATTATAGGAATTGAAATTAACCCTCGAGTTTCAAGATCATCCGCTTTGGCATCAAAGGCTACAGGTTATCCAATAGCTAAAGTGGCAGCTAAGTTGGCAATTGGTTACAACTTGGATGAGTTGAAAAACGAAATTACGAAGACGACCTCTGCGTACTTCGAACCAGCCATTGACTATGTGATTGTGAAAGTGCCAAGATGGAATTTCGATAAATTTCCTGGTGCAGATCGTAAGCTTGGCTTACAAATGAAGTCGGTAGGAGAGGCAATGGGAATCGGAAGAAATTTCCAAGAAGCCTTGCAAAAAGCATGTCAATCCTTAGAGATTAAACGAAATGGATTAGGTGCTGATGGACGTGAATTGAAAGATCAAGATGCTATTATTCATAGCCTGGCAAATCCAAGTTGGAATAGACTATTTCATGTATATGATGCTTTTAAACTAGGAATACCATTCAAGACGATTCATAACCTGACCAAAATTGATCCTTGGTTCTTAAATCAGGTGGAAGAGCTAATTACGCTGGAAAAAGAAATTGGAAAGTATAAAGTAGATACAATCTCTCATGAGCTGTTGCGTACGGCAAAAGAAAAAGGATATGCCGATAGACAAATTGCTCATCTGTTAGACTGTTTAGAAAGTGAAGTCTTCAATAAGAGAAATGATCTTGGAATAAAGAGGGTATACAAACTGGTAGATACTTGTGCAGCAGAGTTTGAAGCACAAACTCCTTATTATTATTCTTCATTTGCCGATGAGAATGAGTCTGTTGTTTCCGATAAGAAAAAAATTGTCGTATTGGGTTCTGGTCCTAATAGAATAGGCCAGGGTATCGAATTTGATTATTCATGTGTCCATGGAGTCTTAGCGGCTAAAGAATGTGGTTATGAGACCATTATGATTAATTGTAATCCAGAAACAGTCTCTACTGATTTTGATGTAGCGGACAAACTATATTTCGAGCCAGTATTCTGGGAGCATATCTACGACATTATTCTTCATGAAAAGCCTGAAGGAGTCATTGTACAACTTGGTGGGCAAACAGCTTTGAAGCTTGCTGAAAAAATGGAGCGATATGGCATCAAAATTATTGGTACTAGTTTCCAAGCTCTGGATTTGGCAGAAGCTAGAGGTCGATTTTCTGACTTGTTGAAAGAACTAGAAATCCCTTATCCTGAATATGGCACCATTGAAAATGCGGAAGATGCAGTAGAGCTTTCTAAAACAATTGGTTTCCCTTTATTGGTGAGACCAAGTTATGTTTTGGGTGGTCAGAATATGAAGATTGTGATCAACGAGAAAGAATTGGAACATCATGTGATTGACATTCAGAAGCACAATCAAGATGGAGAGATATTGTTGGATCATTTTCTGGAGGGTGCTATAGAGGCAGAAGCAGATGCTATTTGTGATGGAGAGAATGTTTACATCATTGGCATTATGCAGCATATTGAGCCCGCAGGTATTCACTCTGGAGATTCGTACGCTGTTCTTCCTCCTTTTAATTTGGGAGATTTTGTCATTCGCCAAATTGAAGATTACACTAAGAAAATAGCGGTAGCGTTGGAGACCGTGGGTTTAATCAATATTCAATTCGCTATCAAGAATGACAAAGTGTACATCATTGAGGCCAATCCAAGAGCATCACGAACAGTACCATTTATTTGCAAGGCTTATCAAGAACCTTATGTCAACTATGCAACGAAGGTAATGCTGGGAGAGAAGAAGGTAACAGATTTTGATTTCAAACCTGTGAAAAAAGGATATGCGATTAAAGAACCTGTATTCTCATTTCATAAATTCCCAAATGTAAATAAAGAATTAGGGCCTGAGATGAAATCTACTGGAGAGGCTATTTATTTCATTGATGACTTAATGGATGATCACTTCATGGAAATTTATTCTGAACGAAACTTGTACTTGAGTAAGTAGGTTTAATACGTATGCTTAAATTTTTTTTAATATTAATACTGATTGTTTACGCTCTTTTCCGATTGGGAGGATTCATATTAAGGATTTTCTTTGGAAGTCTAGGGAAGCAGCAGTATTCTCAGCAACAAGCATCTTCTTCAAGAAGAGCACCTGGTAGCAATTTGAACATTGATAATGTTCAAAAACCATCTTCAAAGAAGGAGAAAAACTTTTCTGGCGGTGAGTATGTGGATTACGAAGAAGTAAAATGATCTTCAATCACCATTCCGATAAAGCATAATAACTTAGATTTGTTTCCCATTTTAAAATCAACCTATGGCGTGGTTTAAGCGACAAGACAAAGGAATAAAAACAAAAACGGAAGACAAGAAGGAAGTGCCTGATGGTCTTTGGTATAAAACACCAAAAGGGAATATCATTCACATGCGAGAGTTGAAAAACAATTCGTATGTATGCCCTGATGATGATCATCATGTTCGAATTGGTTCGAAGGAATATTTTGAAATATTGTTTGATGATAATCAATTCACAGAATTGGATGCAGATCTTTCCTCGGGTGATCCATTACAGTTCGAAGACACAAAAAAATATCCAGATCGTATTCGAGCTACTCAAAAGAAGACGGGTCTTAATGATGCGCTCCGTTCAGCTACCGGTAAAATGAATGGAGTCCAGATTACGATTGCTTGTATGGACTTTGCCTTTATTGGAGGGTCAATGGGATCTGTTGTTGGGGAGAAAATAGCTAGGGCAATTAATCATTCTCTCGAAAAGAAAATTCCATTTCTGATGATATCAAAATCAGGTGGGGCGCGAATGATGGAGGCTGGCTTTTCTTTAATGCAAATGGCAAAGACATCTGCTAGATTGGCTTTGCTATCTGAGGCAAAAATTCCTTACATATCGTTATTAACTGACCCGACTACAGGAGGAGTAACAGCTTCATATGCTATGTTGGGTGACTTTAATATTTCAGAGCCGGGAGCTTTAATTGGTTTCGCAGGCCCAAGGGTTATTAGAGAAACAATAGGTAAAGATTTACCAAAAGGATTTCAAAGTGCTGAATTCGTTTTGGACCATGGGTTTTTGGATTTTATTGTTGACAGACGTCAGCTTAAAACTAGATTGACCATGTTATTAAAAATGCTCGATTAACATAAAACATTAACGAGTTTTCTATGTTGATTATACGTGTTACTAAAAAGGAGGCAATCAAGTAAAATGGATTCGTTAATCCATTATATTTGCGCCTGATTCATAAATAATAAAGATTTTAGACATATGTCTTCTATTGTCATTACTTCCATCATCGCCTTTACGGTATTGATTCTATTATTGGTCCTTGTACTTCTATTAGCGCAATCCAAATTAGTGCAATCTGGCCCAGTCAGCATCATTGTAAATGGAGATAAAGAAAATCCTATCGTCACTACTGCAGGATCGACGCTATTGTCAACGCTCTCACAACAAAGTGTGTTCCTTCCGTCTGCTTGTGGAGGCGGGGGTACGTGTGCTATGTGTAAGTGTACTGTTTCAGAAGGAGGAGGAGATGTTCTTCCTACCGAGGTTGGACATTTAAGTCGATCTGAACAAAAAGAAAACGTTCGTCTTTCATGTCAGGTGAAAGTAAAGAATGATATGGAGATAGAGATTCCAGAGGAGATCTTCGGAATTAAGAAATGGGAAGCTACAGTTGTCAGAAACTGGAACGTTTCCTCTTTTATTAAAGAATTCGTTGTTGAAATACCTGAAGACATGGATTATGAGGCTGGAGGGTATATTCAAATAGAAGTACCTAAATGCGAGGTTGATTTCAAAGATATTGATATTACGGCGCATCCAGAAGAGCATGAAGATCCTAAAAGGTTCCAAGAAGAGTGGGACAAATTTGGTCTGTGGGACCTGAAAATGAAAAATGATGAAACAGTTGAGCGTGCCTATTCTATGGCTTCTTATCCTGCAGAAGGAAGAGAAATTATGCTTAATGTTCGTATAGCAACTCCACCTTGGGATAGATCTAAAAATGGATGGATGAAAGTTAATCCAGGACTTGCTTCTTCTTATATTTTCGGTCTTAAAGAAGGTGATAAGGTAACTATTTCAGGTCCTTACGGAGAATTCTTTATCAACCCTTCTGAAGCAGAGATGCTTTATGTTGGAGGTGGAGCAGGGATGGCACCAATGCGATCGCATTTGTATCACCTTTTCAAAACTTTGAAGACTGGTAGAAAAGTTAGCTACTGGTATGGAGGTAGATCTAAAAGAGAATTATTCTATCTTGATCATTTTTATGAATTAGAGAAGCACTTCCCGAATTTCTCATTCCATATTGTTCTTTCAGAACCTTTGGAAGAGGATAACTGGAAAGAGAAGAAGAGCATGGAAGATGAAGGAGATGGTTTCTTAGGATTTGTTCACCAAGCGGTGATTGACCAATATCTAAGCAAGCATGATTCGCCAGAAGAAATTGAATTGTATTTCTGTGGACCTCCATTGATGAATCAAGCAGTTCAGAAAATGGGTGAAGATTTTGGTATCCCAGATGAAAATATCAGATTTGATGATTTCGGAGGATAATAATTAATCAAATAAGAATATTAACCGCTTCACATTCTGAAGCGGTTTTTTTGTGCCCTTAGTAAAAAGTGAATTGTCCATTTTGATATAAATTGAATTTTGAATTTGTTCAGCTTACGAATCTTTCACGCAACTATTTTTGAAAATGGTATTTAAAAATTCACTAGTAGCTCTTTCCGTATTATTACTTTCTAGTTGTACTCTAGCTGAATTGAGTTTTGAAGATCACTTACGTTCTGGGAGTGATACTTTTAAAAAGGCACTCGAAAATCCTAAACATGAGATTCAAATCATTTATGGTGAGATTATAAATGACTCGATAAAGCATCACTATTTCAACGTTGAGAACAATCAGTTTTTTTATCCTGCAAGCACAGTGAAGATGTTGGCTGCATTTGCAGCAGTGCACAAACTAAGTGAAGACTCTTTGAGTATGAAATCAATAATATCTCAGGATTCTAGTGAAATACATCCTAGGAAAGTTCAATTTGATTCCGTTTTCAATCAGCCAGAAAGCATTGAAAATCTATTAAAGCATATTTTTACTATTAGTGATAATCGAGCTTATAATATTTTGTATAGCTGGTTAGGCAAGGATTATATCAATACACTATATAAATCATATGGGTTAGATACGAGAATAGTTCATCAACTCAGTGAGAGTGCATATTCATTCACAAGTGAATCAAATAATAAGACAGCTAAGACTACACTCTATGATACATTGACCATCAACAATAAAAAATATAGAGCGAAGGAATATTTATCTAAAGAACAAAGCCTTGACTTAGAATGGACAGCAGAAAACCAGAAAAAGGGAAGGGGATTCATTGATGCAAGTGGGGAGTTAGTGAATGTACCTTTTAATTTCTCAAAGAAGAATTTTGTGCCCCTTGTTGTTTTGATGGAAGCCTTAGAGCGGATTACTAGACCAGATCTATTTGATGATTCCTTACGATTTAAACTACCAATGGAGTCGCAAAAATCATTGATGGATATTATGCGACTTAGACCATCTGATCTTCCTCATCCACTGGATACTTTACCTGATAATTACGTGAAATTTCTAATGATGGGAGATAATAATGAGCCAACGTATCCCGATAGCATAATTATTAGAAATAAGGTCGGATGGGCTTATGGATACTTGACTGATGTGGCATACATCGAAGATAAAGTTAACAATATCTCATTTTTTCTAGCAGCTACTATTCATGTAAACGAAAATGAAATTTACAATGATGGCATTTATGAATATGAGACAGTTGGGCTTCCTTTCTTAGGAGAGCTGGGTAGGATTGTTCATCAAATAGAAATAGATAAGAAGTAATTTCATAACGGGCATAAAAAAAGACCTGCGCTTGGCAGGTCTTTTTAATAGAAAATTGAAGTCTCTATCTGTGAACTTAGTTTTTAGAATTACAGTTCAAACTTAATCCCCTGAGCTAGTGGTAGTTCAGTAGAATAGTTGATCGTGTTTGTCTGTCTTCTCATGTACGCTTTCCACGCATCTGAGCCTGACTCACGTCCACCGCCTGTTTCTTTCTCACCACCAAATGCTCCGCCAATTTCAGCTCCTGATGTTCCAATATTAACATTGGCAATACCACAATCTGATCCAGCATAAGAAAGGAATAATTCCGACTCACGAATGTTTGTTGTCATGATTGCAGAAGAAAGTCCTTGTGGAACGGCATTCTGTATCTTAATCGCTTCCTCTATAGTTGAGTACTTGATGAGGTATAAGATTGGTGCAAATGTCTCATTACAAACTATTTCATATCCGGCCTCAGCTTCATAAATAGCCGGCTTTACATAACATCCCGACTCATATCCTTCACCTGAAAGCACTTCCCCCTCAACGACAGTTTTTCCTCCTTCAGCTTTCACTTTAGCAATAGCTGCTTCATACATACTCACCGCGTCAGTGTCGATTAGTGGCCCTACATGATTATTCTCGTCCAGCGGATCTCCAATTCTTAACTGACCATAAGCTTTGGTCAATCTTTCTTTCATCTCCTCGTACTGACTTTCATGGATGATTAATCTTCTTGTAGAAGTACATCTTTGACCTGCAGTTCCCACTGCTCCAAATACAGCTCCAGGTATTACCAAGTTCAAATCAGCATGCTCAGAAATAATGATAGCATTGTTTCCCCCGAGTTCAAGGATATGTTTCCCAAGTCTAGCTCCTACTACTTCTCCAACAGCCTTACCCATTCTTGTAGATCCAGTTGCAGAGATCAAAGGAATTCTAGTGTCAGCGGCTAATTTTTTTCCTATTTCTGCGTCACCGATAACTAATCCGCAAACACCTGGATGCACATTGTTCCTTTCAAATACTCTTTGAGCTATTTTTTGACAAGCGACAGCTGAGATAGGGGCTTTTTCTGAAGGTTTCCAAACACATACATCGCCGCATACCCAAGCCAAAGCAGTATTCCATGCCCATACAGCTACTGGAAAATTGAATGCTGAAATAATGCCTACTACGCCCATTGGATGATATTGCTCATACATTCTGTGTAATGGACGTTCAGAATGCATAGTAAGGCCATATAACTGGCGAGAAAGCCCAACGGCAAAGTCACAGATATCGATCATCTCTTGTACTTCACCTAATCCTTCTTGCAATGATTTACCCATTTCGTAAGAAACCAGTGTCCCAAGTTCATCCTTGTACTCTCTTAGTTCATTGCCAAACTGACGAATGATCTCTCCTCTTTGTGGCGCAGGGAGCTGTCTCCACTCCACAAAAGCTTCTTGTGCAGCAGATATTACCTGCTCATATGACTGCTCATCAGCAAGAGTGACATCAGCAATTTTACTTCCATCTACTGGGGAATAAGATGAGATAACTTTTCCTTTCGTTTCTAGCCATTTCGAGCCAATTGCGGCTCCTTTGTTTAAAGGTTCTATCTGAAGCCTCTCAAGAATTTGTGCTGTTTTTTGGGACATTTTTGGATTATTTGTTGAAAATGTGATGCAAAATTAAAAAATGCTAGACAGCCTAAAAATTATATTGTAAATTTAGATACCAAATCACCATTTTATTAATGCCAAGTACTGATACAATGTCGGATTCTATTCCCGTTGATAACGTTTTATCTGAAATTCAAAAAAGAAAAATCCATCATCTATTCAATGTTTTAGATATTGATGGAAATGGATTTCTACAGCCTGATGATTTTGTTCATGTAGGTAAGAGTATCATAGAACTTTTATCTTTAGACGAAAACTCACGAGCAGCAAAATTAATTTTACTTAAGTCGCATAGACTATTTGTCCAGTTACTTACAGATCTTCATAATCCAGACTTAAGTTTGACTCTTTGGGATTGGATAGAATTTTTTAGGGATCAAATTGAGAATAGTGATAGGGGAACTCTTGAGCATTATATACTCAGAACTTCAAGACACATTTTTGATTTATTCGACATTAACGGTGATAAGAAGATCTCTAGAGCTGAGTACACAGAAATGTTAACCATCTATGACTTAAGTCATGAGACAGTAATTAAGGGTTTTGAAGACTTAGATGAGAATAGAGATGATGTGGTAAGTGCGGAAGAAATGATTGCTGGACTAAGAAATTTCTTTTTGTCTTCAGATCCAGATGCTAAGGGGAATCTAATTTTCGGTGATTGGAAAAGCTAAAAAATGACCCTCCATCGGAAGGCCCACTTCCAATCCAATTGATAGTTTTTGATGTTAGCTGATTTTAACACTTCTTCTAGCTCAGCTCTTTTAAACGCCCTAGCTACGGAAACAGAAGCATCATTTTTCACCATGTCTGATCTTGAGAAAAGCGATACCAAAGCAGTAATGCTCCAGTAAGCTAGAGGATGTCTATGTAGGTCATTAATGATGACTCCACTATTTGCTTGTGTATTAAATTGATCAAATAACTTGACTAGTTCTTCATTTGAAAAATGATGCGTAAATAAGCAACAATGGATAATATCAAAAGATTGAGATAGAAATTCTTCACTAAAGATATTGATAGCCTGATAAGTAATCTCTGGAAAATTGGAAGTGTTTTTTTTTGCGTATTCAATGATATGTGGGTTGGCATCTATGCCAACAAAATGAGCTGAGATATTATTTTTTCTGGCCCATTTGGCCATTTCCATCATGATGTCTCCTCCACCGCATCCTAAGTCTACTATTGAGATTGATTTTTTTTCTTTCGCTATTTTTTTGAATGCAGAAATACTTATTTGATTTCCTCCCAACCATTTGTTTATGGTATTGAGTTCTTGCAGAGTTTGAGGAACAACTGGACCTGAAATTTCCAAGTCATCCATTATCTCTATTTCTGAGGAACGGAACTCAAGCATCGACATGTGTTTTTAAGATAGCGCTCTCAAGTGTTAGCCCAGGCCCAAAGGCAAAACTTAATATATGCTTTTGATCGTCATCTTTTTGAAGTGAATCTAATATGGATTTCATGATAAACAATACGGTAGGAGATGACATGTTTCCATGAATTTTTAAGCCATTTCTAGCAAATTGATTTTGCTCTTTTGAAATATTTAGTTTTTCTTCTATTACCTCCAAAATTCGTTTACCTCCAGGGTGGATGGCGAAAAAATCAATATCGGATATTGAAATTTCAGTCTTTTTGAAAAGACGATCAGTTAGTTCACTAATGCCTTCCTTTATAACATCCGGCACTCTGGCAGAGAGTTTCATTTCAAATCCATGATCACCAATATACCATCCCATTTCTTTTTTTCCTTTCAGGGATAGGTCACTATAAAAGTCTGTAAGTTCCAGAGACTTATCTGATGGCTCTGAAGCGACAAGTAATGAAGCCGCTCCATCACCAAAAATGGCATTGGCTAATAAGTTTTCATCATCCTTTTTTTCTTGAAGGTGTATGCTGCAAAGCTCCACACATACAACCACTACTTTAGATTCAGGATTTGCTCTCACGATTTGATCAGCCATTTTCATTGCATTGAAAGCGGCATAGCATCCCATAAAGTTGATAGAAGTCCTTTGAATATCAGTGTTGAGTCCAAGTTTTTCAATAAGCTCAATGTCTAGACCAGGAGCATACATTCCAGTACAGCTCACGGTAATCAAATGGGTGATCTCTTTTCGTTGTGTTTGTTTAAGGGCAGAGGAGACTGCTTCATAAGCTAATTGAATTGCATGCTTTTGATAAATCTCCATTCGTGGTTTAGCGGTCGGAAACTCAAGGCCATCTTTAAAAAAAGCTTGATCATTTAATCTTTTCTGGAAATCTTCTAGTACAGAATATCTTTGTTGTATGCCGCTAGCTCGATACAATATTCGTAGATTCCGTTCTTCTTGTTCATTGAGTTTTAGGTGATGCACCATAAAGTCAGCAATAACCGACTGATTAGTGACAAATGGTGGCAATGCTGTGCCTATTGATTGAATAAATGTGGGCATATTGTTGGACTTACTTAATATTAACCAACTTTTGTATAGAAATCATTCCACTTTGAAAAAGTCTACACTTTTACACCTAAGAATTCCATTTTCCTTTTTCCTTCTGCCAGTATTTCTATTGGCTTGTGCTGTGTCAGGAGAAGTAGATGTAACCAACTTTTGGTTGTCATTTTTAATACTGCATCTTTTCGTGTACCCAGCCAGTAATGGATACAATTCTTATTTTGATAAAGATGAAAAAAGCATTGGAGGTTTGAAAAATCCTCCTAAAGTGTCAAAAGAGCTTTATTGGGTGTCGCTTATTTTCGATTTGATTGGTTTAGGACTCGGATTTTTTATTTCTATAGAGTTTGTAGTGATGGTGTTTATATACGGGTTGATATCAAAAGCATATAGTCATCCTTCTGTCAGGTTGAAAAAGTATCCAATACTAGGGTGGATAGCAGCGGGAATTTTTCAAGGGTATTTTACTTTTTTGCTCTCCTATATGGCTCTCACAGATGTCTCACTGTTAGCAGCAATGAATCTCACAATTCAAATGCCAGCCATTCTAAGCTCAGTATTGTTGCTGGGCTCATATCCTATGACTCAAGTTTACCAACATGAGGAGGATGGCGAAAGAGGAGATATGACCATGAGTAGACTGTTGGGTATTAGAGGAACATTTCACTTTACAGCACTATGGTTTGCTGTTTCATCGGTAGGGTTTTTCTATTACTTCACGAATCAATACGCTATTGAAAAAGGGTTGTTGTTTCTGCTGGCTCTTGGTCCTGTTTTAGTCTTCTTTGTTTTGTGGTATATGAGAGTCAGAAAAGATATTGCCGCCGCTGATTTCAAATCAACAATGAGATTGAATCTGATTTCATCAGTCGTTTTGAATACCTTTTTTATTTATTTGTGGTTTTCTTAAAAAGGTTTGCCGTGTGTTTGTTTCATTAGAAAACTAGACAAACTTGGGAAGTATTTTCCAGCAGAAACAGTCCATTCTGAAATTTTACTTGCTCCGAATAAAGATTGAATTTTTCTTCCAGCCCAAAGTCTTTGCGAAAATTGTTTTTGCCAAGCTACTGAATACTCTCTTTCAAGCTTTAATCTGTCAAATTGATCTTGAGTGAAGTGTTTAAGTATTAATTCACTAAGAATTTTTGCGGAATGAATAGCCATGGCCATTCCATTTCCGCAAAGAGGGGTGATCATACCTGCAGAGTCCCCAGTCATTAGAATGTGGTTATAAACTGGTTCCTTTTTCATGAAAGATATTTCATTGATGACTTCAGGCTTTTTAAAGAGAAACTCAGAATTGTCAAAAATTTGTTTCAAATGAGGGTTTTTCAAAAGGACCTGTTTCTCCATTTCATTGATGTCAGAGTAGTTCTTTAGATTATTTCTATGAGATAGATAGCATAAATTATATGTGTCATCTTCAATCTTACTGATACCACAATAGCCATTCTGAAAGTTGTGAAGAGCAATTTCATTATCAGATGCTTCACTTGTTTTGATATGGTACTTAACCCCGATATAGGGAGAGCGCTTAGATATGAAATTTCTATCGAGTTTTTTGTCAAGAAGACTTCTTTTACCAAAGGCTCCAATGGCGATTCTGCATGCTATACTCGAATCGTTATTGGTAGTCAGTTGAAATTGATTGCTTTCATAATTGCATGATATGACACGCTGATGTATAATTTCCACGCCTTCATTTAATGCTTTTGAAGCAAGCCATTCATCATAACGATACCGACTTACACCAAAGCCCCCCAAATCTAGTTTCATCTTTAAGCCTTGTCCTGAGGGAGCTGTCAGTTGAAATTGTGTGATGTCTGTTGGGTGTAGATCCTCGGGAAATAGCTCATTCTTTTTCAAGAAAGGAATTACTTCATTGGAGATATATTCTCCACAGACTCTGTGAAAGGGATATTTCTTTTCTTCAAAAAGGGTGACTGATAGTCCTTTTCTTTTAAGCTGAATGGCATTGATTAAGCCAGCTAGTCCTCCACCTATTACTACAACATCTATCACAGTTGTAAAATAAGAAAGGCTCACCATATGATGAGCCTTTCAATATTCTAAAAGAAATTTTTTTAAAGTCCTAATCCGTAATAGGCTTTATCTCCATTAGGATAAACCCCTTCAATCAAAATTCCATCGCCTTTTGGATTGCTTAGGTAGTTTTCTAAATCTTCTGTGTTATCGATGTTCCTGTCAGATATTTCAGTAATGATAAATCCTTCTTTAAGTCCAGCTTCTTTCCATTTACCATCTTCAATAGATGCTACTTGGACTCCTCCTTCCAAGTTAAGGCTGTTTTTTAGTTCATCAGAAACATCAATGAAGGTAGCGCCTTGCGATATAAAGTCATTTTTTAATTCCACAATATCTATGGTGCCTTCCGCATTTCTTAAGGTTGCTTTAACTTCTCTTTCCGTGCCTTCTCTCACATAGCTTACGAGTACATCATCTCCTGGTCTATTAATGGCTATCTGTTCTTGAAGTTGAGCTACATTATTCACGGCTTTTCCGTTGATGGCTGTAATAACATCACCCTGTTCAATGCCTGCTTCATAGGCTGCTCCATTTGGATTCACACTTCTGATGTAGATGCCTTTTAAGAGATCTAAGTCGTATTCTTCTGCATTCTGAGCATTTACATCTACTATGCTGATGCCAAGTAATGCTCTCTGGACGGTTCCAAATTCAACTAAATCGTCAACGACTTTTTGTACTAAGGAAACTGGCACTGCAAATGAGTAACCGGCAAAGGCTCCAGAAGGTGAGGCGATTGCTGTATTAATTCCTACTAACTCACCTTTCAAATTGACTAGGGCGCCTCCGCTATTGCCAGGGTTTACTGCAGCATCAGTTTGGATAAATGATTCTATCCTATAATCTCCTCTTAATATGTTGATGTTTCTTCCTTTTGCGCTTACTATTCCAGCGGTTACCGTAGATCTAAACTCGAATGGGTTTCCTATAGCCAATACCCATTCGCCTACATTTATAGCTTCTGAGTTACCATAATTTACAGCTGGTAAATTGTCTGCATTTATTTTGATGACTGCCAAATCAGTATTTTCATCTACACCTATGACATCAGCTTCATAACTTCTATTATCGTTTAGAACGATTTCAATTTCATCTGCATTTTCAATTACATGGTTATTGGTCACTATATATCCGTTTGGGGAAATGATCACTCCTGATCCGGCTCCTCTTGCAGGACCGCCTCTTCTTTGATATCTGTCTCCAAAGTATTCTTTGAAGAAATCATTGTATTGAGTGCTTCCTGCACCTTCCTTGTAAAGAGTCCTAATGTGCACTACCGAAGGTGTTGCATTTTTTGCGGCAAAAACGAAATTTAATCCTTCAGGGACAACAAAGTCTGATGAATCAAAGACATAATTAGTAAGAGCTACAGGATTCCTGTTTGTTGCTTGATTATATTGGATATTGGGTTGAGGTTGAATGAGTGAGTATCCGAAGATGGCTACTACTCCGCCAAAGATGGAGGCAAATATGACAGTCAAAATCAAGCTTTTCTTATTCATATCTTATTTGTTAAATCGACCCTAGTAGGTATGTTTTAGTAGATTAATACGTATACAGTAAAACAAAGGATTAGGTTTTGTTATCAGTATTCTTCTATTCATCTTTAACCTTCCTTAACAAAAAAAGGTGCCTACCACTCCTGATAGACACCCCAACTCAACTACTCAAAAATTACTTTACTGCTATTTGCTTTCGATTCACTTTCTCTTCGTCTTTAGGAAGTGAGATAGTTAGAATGCCATCTACGTATTGTGCATTCACCTTTTCTTTATTGATTGTTTCGGGTAGATGAAAAGACCTTTTGAATGACCCAAAATAACTTTCTATGGAATGGAAGTTTTTTTCTTTTTTCTCATTCTCAATTTTTCTTTCACCACTGATGGTGATTTGCTCTCTATTGATGTCAATATTGAAGTCTGTTTTTTGCATTCCTGGAACGCTTAACTGAATTTCAAATTCTTTTTCTGTTTCAGCGATATCAACTTTTGGAGAAAAGGATGCTTGTGAACCACCTCTGAAATCTTCACTAAAAAAATCGTCTACAAAATTTCTAAAAGTTGTAGGTCTAAAATCGTTTTTGTTGTACTTAATGATTCCCATATTGTTATTATTTTAAATTTTAATTTGAAAGGGTATAATCGAATTCTGTACCAACCGACTTTTCTGTCATTTTTAATGACATAATGTCTTTTATTGTCATTTTTAGATGAATTTAAATGACAAAAAGACATGAAATAATATTATTTAGTCTGTTCAATGATCAATTTGAATTTTTTCCGATAAGACATTGAGAATTGTAAAACGGATGCTTACATTTGCACTCCTTTTAAGGAAAATTCCTCTTTAGCTCAGCTGGTTAGAGCGGTTGACTGTTAATCAATAGGTCCTTGGTTCGAGCCCAAGAAGAGGAGCAAAAGTCTAACATTAATTTGTTAGACTTTTTTTTTGATCGCCTATTTCTTTTTTGATTAAATCGAGTTTGAAATAATAAACCCTAAGGAAAGTTTTCTTAATTTTAGTCTGAATCATTTACCACCGATTTGGAAAAGCTAAAAAAAGTACTACTTATTGATGATGACGAAATAGTTAACTCTATCAATAAGGTGATTATTCAGCATGCAAAATTTGCTGATGAGATCATTATTGAAAATATAGCTGCCAATGCCATTGATTACATCAAGGGTTTAGATAGAGAGGATTTACCAACGGCTATTTTTCTGGATGTGAATATGCCAGAAATGAATGGATGGGATTTTGTTGAGGAGTATGATAAAATAGGTGTAGATAAAGATGATACTAAAATCATCATGCTAACATCTTCAATAAATCCGAGAGACCAACAACGAGCTCTTAGTATGAATCATATTCAGGCATTTGTTTCGAAACCGCTATCCCCAGAATTGCTCAATCAAATTTATGATGAGCATTTTAGTGCCTCTGAATCAGCATAATCGAAGAGCGAAAGTAGCTCCTTGTTTTGGCTCACTTTCCATTTTCATCTCTCCCTTATTATAGTCAAGTATCATTTTTACAATGTAAAGACCAAGCCCAGTACCATCAGTATGTGCGTGTAGTCTTATAAATGGTTTTACTACTTCATCTTGATGTTTGATAGAATCAAATCCAAGTCCATTATCTTTTATAATAATGGATGTCTTTCCTTTTCTTTTAATTGTTTTGAACTTGACAATGAGCGATTTTTCAGGATCTCTATATTTAATAGAGTTGGTTAAAAGTTGAAATAGGATATTTCTTAGTTGAGCTCTATTGAAGTGGATATTTTCACACTCAGAAAAATCTTTTTTTATAGTGGTGCCCGAAGATTTTATTGGGTCAATTAGTTTACCTACAACCTCTCTTAAAACTTCATCAAAGTTTAGATCTTCCTTTTCAAGCTTTAATTCTTCTCTAACCTTATTTACTTCTGAGAGTGCGAAAATTGTCTTCTCAAGCTGGTTGGCAGATTTTTTTGCATTTCTTAAAACAGCATCATAATTGGACGCTTTCATTTTATCTCTATCAAGCATATCCAATAGAGATTTCATATTGGCGATAGGAGCTTTTAAATCATTTGCAGTGCTGTAGGAAAAACGAATAAATTGATTAATTTTTTCTTGTGATTTCTGAACCTGATCGGCCATAGTATTAAATGTGTCTACTATATCACCGGCTATATCTGATGACCTAATCTTAAGACGTGTGTCCAAATCCCCTTGACCAAGCTTTTCTGCTCCGGACCGAATGTCTTCAAGTGGACGCCATATTCGATAGCTAAATGTGTAAACAGCAAGTAGTGATAATATGATAAAGATGAGTGTAAGAGTGACTATCCATTTCATTGAAAGCACTTCTTCTTGCTCTACAATCTTTACTAGTGCCTCGGTGAACATCTCATGACGCATTAAAACACCTTCAATTTGTTTGTTGAATTGATCTTCCTCAGCTTCGACTCTTTCCGCTTTTATTAAAGCCTTCTCAAGTTCATTCTGTTCGAGTAACTCTATTACTTCTATCGCATGGTTCTCATAGCTGGTGTGATCTGCTTCCAATTTCTTTATAGAAAGAAGTAATCCTTTTAGTTTTATTTTTTGCGTTTCTTGGTTCGTTTGCTTGAGTGCTTCTGTTACTTGATTATCTGCTTCAATAAGATCCAGATCTACTATCTCAGCGAGATACCTGAATGTACTGTCAGCATTTCTAAAAGACTCGTATACTGAAGGGTTTGATTCTCCTTCGTTAGCAAAGCGTATGGCTCTTTCAAAATTTATGGCTTGTTCTAATTGATTTGTTTCTATCCGCGTCAACATTTCGATTAGGGGCAAATCAATATTCGCAACATCATCAATGTCTTTGTGTGTCAAAACGATTCTTAGCAAACCAAAAGCTCCCAAGACAAGTATGAATCCAATGATAACACTACTTCTGCGTAGCATTAACTCTTTTATTTGATTGGTTTTGACGCTCATTTTAAATTGATGAAGTCTAAAGTTAATCTAATTCAATTTTTGCCGTCATAACTCTGATTGCTTCATCAAGATTCATCGTTTCTATTTTTAGTTGCTGAAGCAATTCTTCATAATTTTCTCTATCCTCCCAATTTAATTTAATTAAATCGCTGAGTGCCAGTATAGTAGAAAGTGGGTGACGAATAGTATGTGATGTATAAAAGGCATGATCTGAAAGCTTGCGCACTAGTTCCTCTTTTTCCTCATCTAATCGATTTCCTTTATAGCTTTCGAGCTCTTTTTTACGGACAACTTCTTCTTTCAATCTAAGTAATGAGTCGTAAGCTTGGCTGATTAAAGAAGCGGAGGTTACCAACAAAAGCTCTTCTCTCTCAGATATTTTTTTATTCTCTTTCCATTCTAGGCTTACTATTCCAAATAACTTTCCATCATTCCAAACCTGAAAGCATAACCATGATTTTAGTTTATGTTCTGCGAGATAATCAAGTATGAATCCATCCCTCTCTAGTTCCTTACTTGAACCATTTATAACAACTAATAAATTTTCTTGAACGAAATCAAAGAATTCAGGAAAGTCAAAACGGTCAAGAATAACTCCACCGGAGATTTTCATTGATACATTGTTGTAGGAAACGATGTTTTCAAATTCATCATCCCTTGAATTAAATAGCCAAAACCCTGCACGACTAGAATGAGATTCTTTGCAAATGGTTTGTAGTACTTCACCTAGAAATTTTTTGAAATTTCCTTCATGCAAATACTTCGATTTGGATAGACTTAATAACGGAGTTGCCATCTGTCAATGTTCTAGAATATGAAAGCTAAAAAGGAATAATAAAAAAAGTGTGATTGATTTGAATATGTTCTTTTGATTATGTGGATACTGCTTATTATTCTTATTATAATACTATTTAAATGAGTGTTTTTATTACTGATCATAGTAATGAATTCTGCTTTTGTAAATTGCTTTAATCCAAAACTGATATTTAATTAAACATGTTAGATCTAACTATTTCGCTGATTCAAACTGACCTGTACTGGGAGGAGATTGAAGCTAATTTGAGTATGTTCGAAGAGAAAATTTGGCAGATCGAAGATAACATCGACTTGATTGTTTTGCCCGAAATGTTCACTACTGGTTTTTCCATGAATGCGGAAAAAATGGCAGAACCTGTAGGAGGAAAAACTTTTAAATGGTTGCGAAAGATGGCGGCCCAAAAAAAATCGGCATTGATTGGTAGTTATATCATTAAAGAGGGATCCAACTATTTTAACCGTTTGTATATGGTCTTTCCTGATGGTTCTTCTGAGTATTATGATAAGCGACATACTTTCAATTTGGCAGGGGAAGGAGATAAGTATTCATCTGGAAGTCGACGTTTAATTGTCGATTATAAAGGTTGGAAAATCTGTCCAATGATTTGTTACGACCTTCGTTTCCCTGTTTGGGCTCGCTCTAGAAAAATAGATGATCAATTACATGAATATGATCTATTGCTTTATGTTGCAAATTGGCCTGATACAAGAATAAATGCTTGGGATGCGCTACTAAAATCAAGAGCTATTGAAAATCATGCCTATTGTGTTGGTGTAAATAGGGTGGGGAAAGATGCATTTCCTAAAGAATATCCAGGGCATTCGGCCGTCTATTCGTTTAGTGGAGAAGAGATGACTATTTCTAGAGACGAGGAACAAATATTGACTGTAACACTTTCATCAAATGACCTTGATTCATATAGAAATCAATTTCCGTTCCAAGAAGATGGAGATGAATTTCAAATTCAATGACCTCATAATATACCCCTAAATGGGTATTGACAATCAGTTGCTTAGTTGGAATATTTGCATCTAATAATATTGAACTCTAAAGAGAGTTCAATTGCTTAATTACTTACTAAGGCGAGCTGACTTTCAGTCAGTGAGATACCAGTTCTAGGGGACTGGTATTTTTATATAAAGATGTTTTTTGATGAGTGAAACACTTTCGTGTTATTTGTGGTTTGTATGATCATGAAATGCTTTACCATAATTATTGGTTGTCTCATCTCCATCAGTGTAAACTCGCAAAGCTTACAAGATGCTAGATCAAGTTTTCACAAAGCAGTAATGAAGCCCGATGCTTCTAGAGAGTTTCATGAGACAATGGAGTCTGATCTGGATCGTTCAGCCACATTGTTGGCATATCAGGCTGTATCTGAAGCACTTTTAGCTCAAGTTATTTGGAATCCATTTTCAAAACTTTCTCAAGTAATGAAATATGACAGAATTATGCAGGAAGCTGTCATGAATGATCCCGATAACATTGAAATTAGATTTCTAAGACTAGCCATTGAAGTAAATCTTCCTGATTTTTTGGGAATGAGTGAGCATATTCAAGAAGACCGTGATATGATAGTTCAAAATATGTCAGAAGTGCGTACTATGAATCTTGAAAAATCATATGGCCAATATATTTTCTTTTTCTTAAACGAAGCAGGACTCTGTACTGAAGAAGAAATAGATCTGATGGAATCAGTTCTTGCTATTAACGGAATTTAGTAAAATACAATTTCACAGTTAGGAAAGGCTTCTTGAAACTCTCCAATGGTATGTTCCCTCAATCTTGTGTTATTACATACCACTTTTTTAATCTTGTTCATGCCATACAACCGCTGTAGTTTCCAAACCCTTGTGTTGCTAAAGTCGATGCTTTCTATTTGATAAAGACTTTCTACTCCTTTAAGATTTTTAATCTGTAGTCCTGAGCATTTGAGATCTTTTAGAGAAGAAAGACCCTCTAATTCTTTCAGATTTTCTACTGCTGTGTTAGAAATGTTTAGTGATGTTAACTGGCTCAATTGTGTAATGCCATCTAGACTCTGTAAAGGCCCATTTGTGTAGGACAATTCGTTTAATCCTCTATGGATGAATACATCTTTCAGACTGTTAACTCGAACTTGATCAAGGGAAATTTTCTTTAGATTAATGAACATACTCAAAGGTGCAAGTGAGGAGATAGAAGAACCTTTAATGCTCACAGTTTTACTTTGAGTTAGTTTATGTAGGTAGTTGGTGTCTATTTCATCAATGTTGAATTGATTCTGCCAGTCACTGGATAATCCTTGCCACCATGATAGCAGATCATTTGACCGGTAAATCACAACGGCCTTTGAATTGCTCTCAAGAAATGTTGTTACTTGTTTATCATCAAGTGCTGTATTATCCGCATCAATTAATTCCAATTTATTTAAAGAGGAAATTGATTCAATATTATTGAGTAGACTGCCTTTAAGAATGATGCCTTTAAGGTTTATGTTGATTTCTAGCCCTTCGGTGGTTTCTATTGGTAGTTTTTCCGCATTGAGAAATACTAAATCAGTCATTTCTTCAGTAAATTCAAAGCTGGTAAAAAGGTTGTGACTCACATCCAAATACTTCAATCGCTTGAATTTTTTGAGTGGATTCAATTCGAAAAAATTTTGTTTAGACACATCTAATGAATCCATATTAATTAGTCTGATAATATCTTCTTTTTGAGAGTTTGAACCACCTAAAACTGAAGTGAACACATTTCTCCAGTTAGCTGAAAGAGAATTCCACCATTCCATTATTTGCTCACTATTCGCAACAACAACTGTCTCAGGTTTTTCAGCCATAAAAGCGGATGCTTGTTGTTCTGAAATACTAGTATTGTCAGCGTATATTTTTAAAAGGGAGGGAATACTTGTTAGTTTTTCTAATGATTTCACTGGAGTTTGATCCATTCTGAGTATTTCAAGATTTGGAAGATTACTCAAATAGGATAGGTCAGTTATGGCTGTTTCAGAAATGTTTAGTTCTCTTAGATTAGTGATAGACTGGAAAGAACTCAGATCAGTGATCATCGTTCTTGAGAGATTCAGTTTTGTTATTCTATTACTCTCGGCTAGTAAAGAGGGATTAGAAAATGAAGTATTTGACAAATCAATATTTTGAATATTTTTCAATCCTTTTATTGGACTGAAGTCGATTATCGATGTGCTAGATAGGTTCAGTGATGATAATTTTTTCAATCTACTTATTGTAGAAATGTCTGTTACCTCACTTGCTTCCAAATCAAGATGGGTGAGAGACTCAAAGTATTGAAGAGGACTTAAGTCTGAGATGATACTATTAGATGCATCAATTTGTCTTAACTCCCTTGAATATCTGAGGGGACTTAAATCTTTAACTTTGGTATTGCTAACATTGATACTTTCTAAATCTTTTAGTGCGGTGAGAGGTTCTAAGTTTTGAATAAACTGATTCCCAGAAATATTCAAGCTATCTATAGAAGCAATTTGAAGCAATACTTGATTAGTGATGCTATCGTATTGTACGTAATCATTAAAAACATTAACCCAACCGAAAGAAAGACTAGACCACCAGTTTTGCAGTTCTTTGATTCGGCTTACTTTGGTGCTGTAGATACTGGCTATTTTTAGATCACCTTCTTCCTCATCTAGATTTACTTCAATAAATCGCCTTTTAGTACTTGTCAGTACTTGTTTTTCTATAGTTGTACCATTGATGGTGCTTTCAAATGAAATAAGGTAAAAGAAGCTATCATCTCCTCTAGTTATTTTTTCAATGTGTGTATTCCCAAATTGGAAGTCGATATCGAGGAAAAAAAAATCTACATCTCGTAAGTAGGCATTTACGTCCTTGTTGGTAATGACTTTTCTATCCTCAATGAGATCATCTTCAATTTGGACTTTGGAATCGGTGAATACTTTTTTATAACTCTCTGTTATAATGACCTCTTTATTTCTAGTTGATGTTTTTGAAGAACCTATTGTATTTAGTAAATAATTATAAAAACTCAGTAAGCTTTTTACTTCATTATATTGAGTCGAATCAACAGTTACAGTATCAATTTGAGCTGATACAGTAAGTCCCGAAATAACTAGAAAAATCGTAATTAACTTCTTCAATTTCAGTTTTTATTATACAAGTAATTTTTCAATTGTTGCTTTTGATCCTCATTTTCAAGAGGTAATAAGCTAGATATGAGCCAGCCCGAATTATAGCCAGATCGATTGTAATTTGCTAAGGAAAAGTAATATCCATCTATAGCGAAAAAGTGAAATTTGGTACTTTTAACAGTAACGAATTTTAGGTTCCCTTGATTGATCTCATATAGAAAGATAGAGAGGTAGTCAGTAGTGTATTTTCTCCCAGTAAACTGCTCTGCGTGATCGTTATTCCTTAGTGCTTTTCTGAGTGTCATAAAATCCAGTTCGTGGCTAAGCGGGTGCATAAATTTCTTGGATGATGAAGTGTCTTTATCAAAGAATTTTTGAAATTGATCAAAAGCCACATCCTCAATGATCCATTCATAGCCTTGTCCCTGCTTTTGAAGTCTCATATACAGTAGTCCTGATATTTCTCTTCCTTTGAAATTGAAAGTTGTGCTTACTTCCGCAAACCAGTCATCTGTATGATGATCAAGAAATAGAGATTCTTTTTTATCCGTTACTCTTTTGATAAATTCTTTTACAATATCAAAATCTACTTGGCTAGTCTCACGATCAAAAAGTCCAGGTAGATATTTTCTTCTCAATGAAGGATCTCTAAATTTTTTGTCTGAGGAATAATATCTCTTTCCATTTTCATTTTCTTCGCCATTGAAACGACGAAAAAACTGATTCATCTGCTTGTTAGATGCTCTCAGTTGCTCTTCTGTTTTTTTCATATCATCGGTGAGTTGCCCCACCGATGAATGAAAAGATATAATGCCAAGAATGAATGCTAATGAAATTCTCATTCAGTTGTTTCTGTTACTCGGATGTCTCCTAAAAGTACATCCCAGAACTCTATAACTCTCCCAGCAATTTGTGTTTCTTTTTTCTGAACATAGATAGTAATGTCTTTTTTGGTTGTGTCTTTGTAGTTAAGACCATCATCTGAGGTTCCTTCAAATCGCTGGTAAATTGTAATAACTCCAACATATGTTCCATCGGGTTGCTGTTCCAAATCACTGACATAATGGATGTCGTACCACTTAATAGTTACTTTGTCATAGTTTAAAGCCATTAGACGTTTAAAGTATTCTCTTACCTTGAAGTAAGTGATTTCTTCACTGCTTAAAGAAGAAACTCCCATCTCGCTATCGGCAGCAAATAATTCCTCGGCTCTATCCATTACTCTTTCAGCTTCTGAAAATTGAGTGTCTTTGTTCCCGATTATGCTTATGTATTTAGAAAGGTCGTTCACTTTCTCCAATGCAAGTGAATCAATGGCCTGCTTTCTACTTGGATCTACATCTGCTTGAGCAAATGCACTCATTGTTAGTAGCATGGTCAATGAGAGTGTAATGTATTTTATGTATTTCATGTTTTTGAATATTAATATGTAGACTAAAAGTTTAAAGAGAAGACTGGAAATTTAATTTCTGATTATTTCTTAAGTACTAGCTCTTTAATTTTTCCATTAGCATCATAGATGACTTCCTCTACTTTTGCTTTATTGTTTTTGGTGTCTTTTAGGTAGTCTAAATACTTGCCGATAGTTGTGGGTTCATCGTAGCTTGGTTTTCCTCCTTCTTTGTATATCACTATAAGTACTGGAGCATCTTCATTATTGAACATAGAAAGCGCTTCATTGATATTGGAATTAGCAGCGGAAGTAGAACTAGCCGACACAATAGATCCAAAGTAGTTATTCAGTTTTGCTTCTTTGGTAGGCTCTTTTACCACCACTCTTTTTTCAACCACTTCCACCTCTTCTGGTTCTACTTCCGCTGCTTCTTCTTGAGCAATTTCTTCTTGTACTTCTACTGGATCACTTATATCTGTAAGCTTTTTCTTGTTCTTACATGAAGAGAAGCCAAATGCCATGGCAAGTAAAATGACCAGCGATAGTGGGGAGGAGTTTAAAATTTGATTTTTCATATTCTTTGTTTGATGTCTTATTGTATCAATTTCGTTAAAGTACTTTCCTTTAACTCAAATAGTGTTCCATTTGATACAAGACCCTCAAAGAATAGTTTTAAGAATGAGAAAATTCTCAATTTGAGAAAGCGAGTGTAATGATGAGAACTGGGAACAAGGTCTCATCATTGGAATAGAGCTTTAGAATGAGAAGAGGGTGTGGTTTATACTACTGACTTTAAAGAAACTCTGGAATTAGATTTTTTAAAGTCAGTGACAAATTGCTCGTATGTTGATGAGAAATTAGCTTAGATGTCTAAACAGTTACTTCCTGCTCTATAAAAAATGGTAGAAGACGCTCTTCTGAAACTTGTGGGAGCAATGCCTGAAAATGTTAATTTTTTGAAGCCTTTAGATTCGTAAAATTCGAAAGCTCCTTTGTAATATGGTCTGTGACTATCGTCCAAAATTAAAACACCAATTTCACTTAAATTATCAAATGAATTTATGGCGCATTGGACTCGTTTTCTTCCATCAATTAAAATCATATCATATTTTTCACTGATTTTCTTTATGGCTTCTTCATAACCATTGTCAAGATCCTCTAACTGAATGTCTACATTTTTTTTATTGTCAAGACTCGATTTGATATTTTCAAACCAACTTTTATCATGTTCAATAGATTTTACAGACTTAACTCTTTCTGAGAAATACAGAGTAGAAAACCCTAGTCCGTACTCAAAGAAAGTGATGTTATCATTAAGTCTTTCTTCGAAAAAATCAAGAATGGCATAGCTCATCCAGGGGAGAGCATTCCCGTTTTTATCCTGAGGCTTTCCATTTTTTATTGACTTTAAAAATCCGTAGTGTAAAAAGAACGAATCTTGATCAAAAGTAAGCCTGTAGTATAGTTGTATTAATTTGAATAATTTTTTCATCTGTGGTCATTTAGGAATGATAAAGATAACCGAAGTTATCATGCAAATCTTTTAACTATTGATGCTGAAGTAATTTCCCGTCTTGCAATTTCAGTAACTTATCAGAGAGGTGGAAGTATCTATCATCATGTGTAATTACTAATAATGTCTTGCCTTTATCCTTTAAAAAAGGAATGATTTTAGAATAGAAAATTTCCTTAAAATACGGATCTTGATTAGCTGCCCATTCATCGAAGAGATAAATTTCCTTATCCTCAAGAATCGCACTAATAAGTGATAGCCTCTTCTTTTGTCCTTCTGAAAGGTTTTTGGTTGAAAACCCTCGATCAACAATTTTCACTTTCTTGGACAACTCTAGCATCTCAATTAGCTCTTGCCCTTTGGATTCCAAAAGGTCATGATCTATGTGGTCTAATTCACGAAAAACATAAGAATCCGTAAATACAGCTGAAAACCTACTTCGATAATATGACAGGTTCTTATTTTCAACATCAATACCTTTATATGCTATTGTTCCAGCTTTATTTTTGTATAAACCTAATAGGATTTTCGCCAATGTAGTTTTTCCACTACCGTTTCCTCCCACAATAAAAATAGACTCGCCCTTATTTATGTCTAAATCTATAGGGCCAAGTTTAAAGTGCTGATCTTCATCAGCGTTATAATAGGTATGTTCTACTTGATTTAATTGAATTAGAGCATCACTTTCAATCCATTTGTCATTGATAATTTCATCATTATACTCGAACGAAGGCTCTAGTGTAATACCGACTTTCCGAATGTGGTCAAACGAAACTTCTATGTTTTTGAGGTTTCTCAAAAATGCAGTTGCAGAGGATAGTGGCGCCAATGTAAATAGCACCAAGGTTAAATATTTCCCAAAAAATTCAAGAGTCACAAATCCAGTTTGGAAAACGATCACTACCAATGCTCCCATCCCCATTAAAAGAATAAGATCTGTAGATCTATTGTAAATAGATGCTACTATACTTTCCTTCAAGTAAAAGCGCATCTGCTTTCTGCTTGTAGGATCAATATGGTCATTGATGAAGGATTTTGAAAATTCTTTATTCAGATTCAACTCCTTAATGCCAAAGATCAGCCCCTCGAAATGTTCAAATAAATTGTTTAAATGACTTCTGGTCCCTTCTGCATACTTCCTAATTAGAGGTAATACCACTTTAGTTATCACACCAATCAAGACAAAGAGAATAATGGTAGATAATGATAGCAGAGGCGAATACCAAACCATGTAACTGAGAATTCCAATGACTGTTGCAAGTCCAGTAGTCACTGTTGGAAGAGTTCTAATTTGAGTTGCAACTCTGTCAATATCGGCAGTGAGAATTGGGATTAGTTTTGACTGATTACGTTCAATTTCTTCATAAGGAGCCTGAATAATTTTTTGTGAGAGTTCAATTCTTAATTGATGAATAATTCTCTCCATTAGTTTTGAAACGGCGTAAGATGCGACAATTGAAAAAGCTCCGTAAAAAATCCAGTAAATACCAAACTCTAACATAAAAGAGTTTAGAATGAAATCGTCTCCCTCAATAGCCTGATGAATGCTCCCAATGACAAGTGTAGAAGTAACACCAGATAGCACACTCGCAATGGCTGCCAGTGTGAAAAGAGGAAGAGATGTTTTAATGAGTAGTCGTATGACAACCATAAATTATATTTAGAACCGCGAAGCTACTCAAAGTGAGTTAAAAAGGTGAATTACAGACGATTGTATGCATTGTAAGTTGTTGTTTTTATAAAAAATATTTCTACTTTTTTAATGACAATATATCTGCTTTCTTTGTCTAAAGAAGCAAGGTTAATTGAAAAAAAAAGTACTTCTAATATCGCCATACTTCCCCCCTCATAAAGCAATTGGGACTAAAAGAGCAATAAATTTTGTGCAAGGTGTGCATGGAAAGGATGACTGGGAAGTAATTGTTCTCGCAAGCAAGCCATTCAACGACAATGTGGATAGTGAGCTCAATGAGTATATTCCCGAGGGAGTTGAAGTTAATTATGATTTTATTGGCTTGCTTCGTCCCTTAATTAAATTATTTTCTGGAGGGTCAAAGAAAAAAAAGGTAACTAAGTCGGCTCCTATGGTAAAAGTGGAGATGAATGTTTCTAAACCGAAAAAGAAATTATCATATACTCCATTTGATCAATATTTATGGGATGTGAATGGAGCAATAAGATGTGGGAGTAAACTAATTGAACAGCATAAACCAGATGTTATTTGGGTTAATGCAGATCCATGGTCAGGGTTTTTAGTAGCAAGAAGTCTTAGTAATAAATTTGAAATACCATGGGTTGCGGACATGCGAGATCCTTGGTCAATATTTAAGAGAAAAATGGATTTAAGACCCTCTTTTACTCAAAATTTGATAAAAAAATATGAAGCTAAATTCTTTACCTCTGCTTCTAGAGTAGTCCTTAATTCATCAGCAGCTTATGAGGAATACCTGACTCATTATTCATTAGATAATAAATTCACATTCATTAGAAATGCTTTTAATAATGACCTGCTTTCAGAAAAGGACAGTAGGTCAGAAGGCGTTACTAAGTCATTTACATTTGGGTACTATGGGGGGTTTAGAGATTTTGTGCCATCAAATTATATTCTTCAAGGGTTTGCTACATTTATAAAGGACAATTCTCTTGATCCTTCTCATGTAAAACTGGAAGTTGTAGGAAGCGTATATGATGAATTTTGGAAGCAAGTAAGAGATTTACAGCTGGAAGATTTTGTGGTTTTTGGAGAAGCTATCAATTCCAGTGAGGCAATAGGATTGCTTAGATCTTGGGATGTATTGCTTATATGCGCTATAGAGGAGCTGAGATGGCAAATGCCTGCAAAATTTTATGATTACCTCTATGCCAGAAAGCCTATGCTGGCAGTTTCGGATAATCTAGAACTCAATAGATTGATTGACGAAACAGAGTCAGGAAAGTGGGCGCGTATTGAGGATGCAACGAAAACAGCAGAGCTATTTTATCACTATTTTAAGTCAGGAAAGACAGAGCTTCTTCAAAATGAAACTCTAATCAAACCATTTGACTCTGACACACAAGCACAGAACTTTAGAAAAATTTTAAAAGAGGTTAGTAAATAGTTGGTGAATCAAAATGGATAATGCCATGTTAAAACCTAACCCATTGACTTAAATTTGTAAGTAAGCAACATTCTTAATTATGGCCAAGAAGCATTTTCTCACATTCGCTACCAACTTCAAAAATGAAAATCCATATCTAAAGGACTGGATAGACTATCATTTGAAAGTAGGTGTGGATCATTTCTACCTGTATGATCAAGATGGAAGTGAAGAAGCGAAAGAGATTCTGAAACCTTATGAAGATAAAGGTGTAGTCACTCGTCACCCTTGGACTCACATGGATGGCACAAAGTATGATGGAGCTACTAAATGGTGGCAAAGAAATAAGAATCATATGGGATTTGCCCATGCTGCAAATACCTATAGAAAGGATTTTCAGTGGCTAATGAAAATTGATGTAGATGAATTTCTTTTTCCTCTCGACGGGAAGATCCATTTACATGACTGGTTAAAAACAGTTGATGAGAAAAAAATAAAAGGAGTAAAGCTCCCAAGAATCAATTTCGGTAATAATGGATTTGATACTAAGCCAGAAGGATCTGTAATGGAAGCTTACACTAAAAGAGAGGCTAACTATTCAGATCATAAGGATTTAGGAAACGGTGATTTCTTATCAAGCAATCGGTTTGCCTACAGTGCTCATTGGTGGCATTACAAGCCCTATAAGTTTGGAAGTATGCTCACAGATCATGAAGAAATCGGATGGAGAATAAATCATTATTATACCAAGTCTCTTGAAGAATACCTATCACGACAGAATGTGTCGGGAGGAAGGCCAGTGGGTAGAGAAGGCTTTGACGAAAAAAACAATGGTTGCAACGAGATCGAAGACAAGAGTATTTTGAAACTGCTATAGTAGAGAAGACTTTGTTTTAGCCCTGTTAGTTAAGAGTGCTTAAAAGCTGAATTTTTGAATTGACTTCAGCTTCTAGCTGAATAGCCTTTGGAAAGAATATTTTATTTTCAATTTCTGCATGATAAACCATCTCTCGGTCAAAGGCATTTATCTCTTTAATGAGAATACGCTCTCGTAAGTCTTTGGCTTCTATCGAAGAGATTAAAGTGCGGATAGCGGCAAATTCATCTTCTGCTTCGTGGTGAGCATATTCTTTTTCCAGTGAAAAGCCTTTAAATGATAAAAGAGCAGACACTGGAGCGTTAACTTTTCTTTTACTTATGTCTAATAGTAGCTGGATATATTTGAATGTAGAGTCCTCTTCTTCATATATGTGTTTTATTAGATCTTCAATAAAATCAGGGAGTAACGAAGAAAGATTTCTATTTGCCTCCCAATTTTTCGCTAAGTGCACAATAAAAGGAAGCTTCTCCTTAATGAATATATGATGAGTTTGCTTCAAAAACTCTACAAGCAACTCGGTCGGATATGTTTCTAGTTCTGAAAATGAAATTCTAGGGTTGGAATCGAACATGTAAAAACTCTTGATTACTAAACGCTTATCAAGATCTTTTTCTTTACATATTTCATTCAATTTTTTGTGAGGATTTTCAAAGAAATCAATTCCTAAATAATGCAATGCTCGCGCATAAACATAATTTTCATCAATCACTTCTTCTATCGTTTTCTCAAACACCATCATTACAAAAATAAAAGGATAAGCTCCTGATCCAAACAGTTTGCATGACAAAGCGTATCAATGCAAAAACAAACGTTTATTTTTGAACGCTAAATAGTGCAGAATGAGTACACATAAAAATTCAAATAGAGCGATTAGACTTCCTATTTACATAGCCATTACACTTTGTATTGGTGTTTTTATAGGCGCTAATATGGCTGGAAGCACAGCCGCTCCAACATCAGATTTATTTAAAAGCCTTAATAAATTCAAACAAGTGCTGACTTATGTACAAAATGACTATGTAGATGAGGTGGATACGGATCAATTGGTTGAAGGAGCCATTGAGCAAATGTTAAAGGATCTAGATCCGCACACTTCCTATATTCCGCCTAGAGAGTTGGAGTTAGTTCAATCCAGATTAGAGGGAAATTATGAAGGTATCGGCGTTGAGTTCAATATCTTCAAGGATACAATCCATGTAGTGTCCCCTTTGAGTGGCGGTCCATCACAGAAATTGGGAATACGCTCGGGAGATAAAATAGTAAAGGTAGATGGAGAGAATGTAGCAGGAATCGGGATGACCAATAGAAAGGTGGTGGAAATGCTAAGAGGACCCGGAGGATCAGAAGTTTTGGTTAGCATTAAGAGAAAAGGAGAAGATGAGTTGATCGACTTCAGCATAGAAAGAGATGTAATTCCTCAGTACTCTGTAGATGTCTCTTATATGGTAGATGATAAAATCGGATACATCAAAATATCTCGATTTGCCAATTCAACTTATTTAGAATTTAAGGAAGCCCTGCTTACATTAAAAGATAAAGGCATGGAGAACTTGGTTATTGATTTAACAGGCAATCCAGGAGGTTATTTACATAGAGCTGTCCAAATGGCAGATGAGTTTATCGCTGGAGAGCAAATGATCGTCTATACTGATGGAAAAGAAAAACGATATACCGAGCAGCATTTTTCTGGTGAAAAAGGAGATTTTGAAGTGGGATCTTTGGTGATTATGGTTGATGAAGGATCAGCTTCGGCTTCAGAGATTGTAGCAGGGGCAATCCAGGATCATGATAGAGGCCTGATTGTTGGAAGAAGGTCGTTTGGTAAAGGGCTTGTCCAGCTTCCTATCGATTTGAATGATGGATCAGAATTGCGTTTGACAATTTCACGCTATTATACCCCAAGCGGGAGGAGCATACAAAAGTCGTATGAAGGAAATCTAGATGACTACTATATGGAAGCTTATGATCGCTATACATCTGGCGAATTGTATTCAGCAGATAGTATAAAAAATAATGACTCTTTGGTGTACAAGACAGACAAAGGAAGACTGGTTTATGGAGGAGGTGGAATTACGCCAGACTACTTCGTGCCATTGGACAGTATAGGAAATAGCCGATATCTCAATCGTTTATTCAGCACTAATTCTGTTCAGGAATACACTGTTAGCTATGTGGAGGAAAACAGAAAACAGCTTGATGAAATGGGATTTGATAGTTTCAGAGAATCATTCTCTGTTTCAGATAAAATGATGGATGAATTGGTTCAAGTGGCTGAAACCAATAAATTGAAATTGAATGAAAAAGAATTTAAACGTTCGAACGAATTGATTAGACTTTTGGTGAAAGCGTATATAGCTCGTGGAGTTTGGGATAATGAAGGTTTTTATCCAATATTCAATGAACAAGACGAAATCTATCTAAAAGCCATCACATTGATGAGTGAAGCAGACAAAATAGCCGTTAATTAATATGACATATTATCATCGACTTGGAGAGATCCCACCAAAAAGACATACTCAATTTAGACAGCCAGACAATAGCTTGTATGCAGAGGAGTTAGTTTCCTCAAGAGGGTTTTCAGGTATCTACTCAAATCTATATCACATAACTCCACCGACAAGAGTGGAGAAGTTAGGAAAAGTCTACCCTTGGAAAACGGAAATTGCTGAAGGTCACACTTTAAAGCAAACGCATCTGAACACCTCTAAAGTAAAAACAACTGGAGATGATTTTTTAGAAGCAAGAAAAGTACTCTTCAAAAACAAGGATGTTTCGATGGCCATTTGTCATCCTACTTCTAAGAAGATGGATTACTATTATAAAAATGCCGAGGCAGATGAAGTGATCTTTATCCATGATGGTAATGGATACCTTATTTCTCAATTTGGTAAGCTTCGTATTAAACAAGGCGATTATGTGGTGATTCCTAGAACGACCATCTACAAAGTGGAATGGGATGATGAACCAATTAAATTATTGATTATCGAATCAGTAAATCCAGTGGAGACGGTTAAACGATATCGAAACGAGCTGGGTCAATTGTTAGAGCACTCACCATATTGCGAAAGGGATATTCGTCCACCTTCAGAGTTAGTAACGGAGAAAGAAAAAGGTGATTATTTGATGAAAATAAAGCATAGTGATATGCTCCATGAGTATCACTACGAAACATCCCCTTTTGATTTAGTAGGATGGGATGGGTACTTGTTTCCTTATGCTCTATCAATCCATGACTTTGAGCCAATTACTGGCCGAATCCATCAGCCACCTCCAGTTCATCAAACGTTCCAAGCACATGGATATGTTATTTGTTCTTTTGTTCCCCGACTGTTTGATTATCATCCGCAATCAATTCCTGCGCCTTACAATCACTCCAACATTGACTCGGATGAAGTGCTCTACTATGTAGAAGGTAATTTCATGAGTAGAAAAGGGATAGACAGGGGTTCTTTTACATTGCATCCAGGAGGGTTGCCACATGGTCCTCACCCTGGCACAGTGGAAGCTAGTATAGGTGCCAAAGAGACTAATGAGCTAGCTGTAATGCTAGATACATTTGGTCCTCTTTATGTTACAGAAGAAGGCATGCAGTATGTGGATGAAGATTATCCTATGAGTTGGAAGGAATAGTTTTAATGTTAGAAAGTATGAATTAAAAAGGGGCTTTGAATAATTCAAAGCCCCTTTTTTTATTCAATAAAGCATGTTTGCAATATGGGTTGATATTGATGTCCATAATGTTGGTAACACCATTCCTTCAAAACATTTATTTCTCTGGGAACCAGAGCTTTAATCGCTTTTTTTAATTCCTTCTCAAACAACCGCTTATCAAAGCTTACTTTCGATAAAATAGTTTTAAAGTATTC
>JBGCFL010000058.1:0-16152 GCA_045106975.1 Ekhidna sp.
TTCTTCCAAAAGTGACCGATTAAAAGGAATAGCCCTCTACAAAGAAGCAATCGCATTAGACCCCACGTTTTCATTGGCCTACGCAGAACTTGCGGATACGTACACTTTCGGTATTCAGAATGTGGGTGCTTTTCCAGGAAACTACTTAGATACAGCCTTAGTCCTTGCGCAGAAAAGTGTAGACCTGGGACCTGAACATTATGAAACTTGGGGTACCCTTGGGGCCACTTATATATCACTTGGCAAAAGAGAGCAAGCTGCAACCATGTACAAGAGGGCATTGGAAATTAACCCCAACGCTTCCGCTGAAATCAATAATTTGGCGAATTACTATTTACAAATTGGACAATTCGACAAAGCGATTGAAATGTATAAAAAATCCATTGGCTTAAAGCCCACAATCGACTCGGTAGGACTTACTATAACTTACGCAAATTTGTCTTCTGCCTATCGGAAGTTACGGCTTCCAGAATATGCACTCTACTGCGCCCAACAAGCGATTAGTTACAAGGAGTACGAAAACTCTTTACTTGCTTTAGGACTAGCCCAGTACATTTCTGCAGATACCATTGCTGCCTTTAATAGTATGGGGAAAATGGTAGAGGCGGATAACCAATCCATCCCAAGCCTCGCTACAGCGACATTTATGTTTTATGAATACGGAGATCAGGAAAAAGGACTCGAATACCTACAAGAACTGAAGAAGAAAGAGAATTTTCGATACGAGGATTTTTCTAATATTAAGACATACGATGCATTGGAAATGCAAAAGGCAGGTCAATATGATTCTGCGGAAATCCTGCTCAATGAAAACCTAGAATTTTACCTCGCTCAGTTTGAACGTGGCAGACGATTTCAAGTATGGATTAAGGATATCGCTATCATTTACTTAGCACTTGACCAAAAAGAAGAAGCCTTCAAATGGCTGGAAAAACTCGTGGATGATGGATTTATGGATTATGAACAAATCAATGAATCCAGGTTATTTGATTCGGTAAAAGATCACCCGGAGTACATCCGAATCATGGGAGGTCTCGAGGAACGATTGGATGAAATGCGCCAGCGAGTAATAGATGCTGAGGCGAGTGAGCAGTTGAAGGGAGTGAGGTTATAAATCGATAAAAAAAATGAAACGCAAAGACCAATTAGCTTTCTCATTTTTTATCTTATCAGACATGATGCAACTAAGGAATGTTGCATATCTTCATCAAAAAATAAGTGATCGATTTTTAGAATCAGCTATATCGCTCGCCTGGTAGTTTTCAGGAAACTTCCCCTTTATCTATTTGTAGTAGACCATGATCAGTTTCATGTTCTCCTTCGCAATGCCTTTTGGCGTAAAGTAGATTCCTGCATGTATAAGAATAACGTGCTTAAATAATTGAAACGCATCTCAAAAATAGTTCCTTGGACGTCATTCCTTACGGAGCAATAGCAGAGTTCAGGAATCTCATTAAATTGTGATTGAACTATAAAAAGATTCCATTAATCGCACAGAATGAATAAGTCTAAAAATACTACCGAGTAAAGATTCCTCACTTCGTTCGGAATGACAGGTACGGTTAATTATCTTAATCAAACAATCACCAAATCAAAATGCTTTTCCTCCTCCGCCAAATAAGACGAAAGACGATTATGAATAAAAAAATTACTACTTACCTTTTATACGCCGTTGGAGAGATTATTCTAGTTGTAGCAGGTATATTAATAGCAGTTCAAATAGATAGTGGCAGAATAGAAAACACCAGAAAACAACGAGAACAAAAAATTCTAAAAGAAATTCAATTAGACCTTGAATACAATACACAACATGTAAGTGATCTACTAAGAAAACTTAAATTTATGGAAGGTGCTGCCGACTCCATCTTAAAAAGCATTAAGAAAAAAAAGACTTCAAAATCCTTTTCTGTTCAAGCATCTATCATTCATAGAAGATTTTTTGTTGGGTTTACTTCATCAGGATACAAACAGCTAACTGGTCCAATAGGCATTGCAGTTCAAAATGACTCATTACGTAAGCAACTTATAAAACTGCATGAAGACTATTTTGAGCAAATCATTCAAAAGCAAAATATGTTGAATAATCACCTTAATGAACAGCTACTCCCTAAGTCAAACGAGCTTTTTGAAATCCGGCCGAACATTGAATTTAAAATCAAAGAATTTGACGATGATGCACTTGATTTTTATTTCCCAATAGATCTTAACGTCTTATTTAAAGACAATTCCTTCCGGAATACTATTGTCAACCAAAAACGACTATTCGAAATACAAAAAAATCAATTGGATAATACCAGTACAGTGTTAAATAACCTCCTACTTTTTATTGAAAAAGAAATCAAAAATTAACTTCTCCTAAGCTCATTCCAGCTATCAACCAAAAATAAATGCTTTTCCTCCTCCGCCAAATCAGACGAAAGACGCTCATGAATAACAAGTTCACAACTTACTTTTTATACTCTATTGGAGAGATCTTTCTAGTAGTGATCGGGATATTAATAGCTGTCAATATTGATGATTGGAACCAAGAAAAAGAAAATGAAAACGCTGAGCAATTAATGCTGCAAAGCATTCTTGTAGAGCTTAAGTCTAATGAAACATTGCTGAAAGAAGCCGAATTAGCAATTCAACTTCAAAGAAGTAGGACCAGAGATTTTATTGACTTAATGTCAGCCCACCCTCATGATTCCTCTATCTCTAAATTGTCAAGTGAAATTATTTTCATGGGAACTGAAGTTTATATGCTACAATTAAATACGATAGGTATTCAAAGCTTACTAAACAGTAGTATTAAATTATTCTCCAATGATTCATTGAAACACGCCGTATTGCAATATCCTGTTTTATTAAAAGCGTATAAAGACCAAGAAGACTTAATGAGGCGGCTTACCGATAATAGCGTTCGTCCAAAAATAAAGGAACACATAAATCTGCGAAATTTTGCTAATCAGTCTCTAAGTTTTGAGAGTGATTTAGTTGAATTACTATCGGATCGGATGTTGGCTAACCACTTGCAAGATCGGCTATGGGAAAGTAGTGATTGGAGTAAAGATCTTCTTGCACTTAGAAGTCACGGACAAAAGTTGATCACTCAAATTGAAAACTATTTAAAAGAGAAGTAAACCTTATGAAAATCATTGTTGCTTCTAAAAATCCAGTAAAAATCAACTGTTCAGAGATAGGCTTTAGGAAAATGTTTCCCAAGGAAGCACTGGAAGTGGAAGGAATGAATATCCATTCTGGGGTTGCTGATCAGCCAATGACCAATGCGGAAACATTAGCTGGCGCTAAAAATAGAGCCATGAATGCCCAATCTAAAAATCCCGATGCGGATTTCTGGGTGGGCATTGAAGGAGGAATAGAAGAGACTCCAGATGGAATGGAAGCCTTCGCTTGGGTGGTCATCCTTTCAAAGAATCGAGAAGGGCAGTCTCGAACAAGTACTTTTTATCTACCTCCAAAAGTTAGAGATTTAGTCCTCCAAGGTGTAGAACTAGGTCATGCCAATGATCAAGTATTTGCAGAGCACAACTCCAAACAAAAAGGGGGTGCTGTAGGCTCCCTTACCAATGGCCTACTTGGAAGAACGGAATATTATGTGCAAGCTGTGATTTTGGCATTAGTCCCTCATGTTCAAAAAGAAATGTACTGAATTTGATTACATTCAGCTAATGCTCGTCCTCCTCCACTAAACACCACGAAAATGTTGTCCCGTGCTCACCATATTGAGTAAGTAGGATCATCCTCTAATTTTTTCGATATCGCCAGACATGACAGATCATATCCGAATCAGCATAGGAAAACCAGAAGAGATGAAGCAGTTTGTTGGTGTGATGGAGGACTTTTTGGTGTAATCTCTTTACTCAGAGGTTCATACATCACTTTATTATTTCCGTGCGTCATTCCGAACTTGTTTCGGAATCTTATTCGCTCTTGGAAGACGGAGACTCTGAAATAAATTCAGCGTGCCTACCGCAGGCAGGGGTGAGACGATTAAGCTAATATTGAAGTCACTTTTCTATGCGTCATTCCTGCGCATGCAGGAATCTATGTACTGAAAAGGGATTCCTGAACTCCGCTTTACTTCGTCAGGAATGATGGGATAATAATGGAGTCATTCAGAACTTGTTTCAGAATCTATACATGCAAATTGAATATTTATGATTTGATTATCTTCAATATCAAAATCATATCTACATAATTGGGTTGATTCGTTTCTGAATGTATAGGCTGTTGTACATATGAGGGCAGAGAGTATGAAGCTCATTGTTCACCCATCTAATTACTCTGATTGCTATTAATAGAATTAAAATGATTTTTAGGATTGTCCAAAATGAAGGGTTTTTTTATCAAAACCCCACAATATCCTTCATCTTCTCAGCAATTTTTTCTACACTAGGTACGACAGATTCCATCAACTGCACATTGTGAGGTAATGGAATGTCTGGCATAGCTATTCGCTCAACTGGTGCATCTAAGTGGTTAAATCCTTCAGAAGCTAGAATAGCAGCTACTTCTGCTCCAAAGCCAGCTGTCATCGCATCTTCATGAACAATTAAGCATCTATTCGTCTTCTTAATAGAAGTCAAAACAGCTTCTTTATCCCACGGCATGATGGTTCGCAAGTCAATCACATCCGCTGAAATTCCTGTTTCATCCACTGCACCTTCACACTGCTCACACATGGCTCCCCAAGTCACAATGGTGATTTCATTTCCTTCTCTCAGTAGGTTGGCTTTGCCAAACGGCACTACAAATTCATCTCCAGGATAAGGTCTTCTCGCGTATCGGTTATCATTCAAGTTTCTATGCTCGAAAAACATAGTAGGATTATCACTTCGCATCGCAGATCGAATCAGTCCAACGGCATCTTGCGCATTACTAGGGAAAGCTACCTGCCACCCAATCGCATGAGCAAACATTACCTCGTTGGTTACAGAGTGCCAAGGATCACCCACTTTGGCAAATCCACCAGGCATTCTCACTAAAATAGGAGCGGCAAATCGATTGGCAGTCCTCCATCTGGTCGTTCCGCAGTTGTTTAGTTGCTCCATTGCTGGGTCAGCATATTTTCTAAACTGAATCTCAGCGACAGGCATCAATCCTGCATAGGCCATTCCTACCGCACGGCCAATTATTCCTTCTTCTGACAAGCTGGTATCAAAAACTCTAGCCTCACCATGCTTTTTCTGCAAATCCATCGTCACAGCATGCACGCCACCTTTCATCCCTACATCTTCGCCAAAGACCACCACTTTCTTGTTAGTAGAAAGTTCATAGTCTAGCGCCTTATTAATGGCCTCTCCAATATTAATTCGTTTCTTATCAGGCTTAGCTTCTTCGCTGCTCTCAGGAAATTCATGATTGGCAAATCGTAATCCGCCAATACCTTGCACCTCATCAGGCTCTGAGAAAACAAATTTCTTGGTCTTTTCTACATCAGGCGCAGGTCTGTTCATGGCAGCCTCTGCAGCTTTAGCCACTTCTTCAGTAGCTTCCTTCTCCATCAGCTTCCAGTACTTTTCAGAAAGACCATCAGCCATTAAGTGACTTTTCAAAGCAGTCAATGGGTCATTTTTGATCTCATCCTTTACTAGTTTCTCAGGCTTGTACGCTTGATTATCTTGGTAGGAGTGTCCATTTAGTCTTGGCACAGTCAAACGAACCAAAGCAGGTCCTTTTCTGGATCTTACATGATCCGTTCCGGCCTTCAATAAATCAAAAGCTTCTTCAGGATCAGTTCCACTTCCATCATAAATCTCCAAATTCTTGAAAGAAGCCAAGTTCTCGGCAATGTTTTTTCCTGGAGTTTGATATTCACTCGTAACCGAGATGCCGTATCCATTGTCCTCTATGTAGAAAAGCACGGGCAGCTTTTGTGTAGTTGCTATGGTCAATGCAGACCAGAATCCATTAGTGGCAACTGAGGCGTCACCTCCCAAAATAGCCGCCATGGAACCCTTGTATTTTTTGTCTTTTAGTTCGTCCGTATAATAGTCTATACTCTGCGCCCAGCCGACAGCAGGCGTATATTGAGCTCCTACATCACCAGCCATTGGCAACACCACGCACCCTCTTTTTGACTCTGGCATATTACAAACTACCCCGATATCTCGTCCATCGCTGTATCCTCCAGATCTTGTCAGGGGTGCAGAAAGGGCATCTTCCACAGACAATCCAAGTCCAATCATTAAAGGACGAGAACGGTAATACGCGCTTGCAGAATCTTTTGGTTTGTCCAGCAAATGCGCCAAAATGAGCTGACCCAACTCATGACCCCTAGCAGAAAATTGATAAAGCACCTTCTTTTCAGGCACTAGTACATTTTCCTCCAGATCGTCCATTGCTCTAGATAAGAGCATTTTTCTCGCAATCTCTTTCCAGTTGATTGCCGATTTTGTCTTTTTTTTCGGGGCTGTTGTTGTTTTTGCCATGTTCAAATTTTGGGTTCGCTAAGATACAAAGGCTATTCGTTGTTTTGAAAAGACTTTTTAGAAGAGACACATTTTATTTCAGATTTATCCATATTCTGGCTATCTGCCTGCGGTAGGCAGGCTTACTTCGTGCCGCTTCCCATCCAGTCTAGATTGCAATAAATTTACCTTGAGAAAGGTTGCCAAAACAGCATAGCACAACATTTTCAAACCAGCCCTGACAGAAGCGCCATCCTTCTTTCCTTGGGTTGAATGGCGCGATGAAAAAGAAGATACAGCAGGTGGTAGGAGCACTCTGAATCGAAGTAAAACTGTTTCGCTCCAAATCAATAGGAGCTAACCTTCTAAGAGATAGAAAAATACGCTACATTTGCGCTCCATTTTTAAACTTTTGATGGACGAGATCCATACACAAAAACAATTATGTCAGTAAAAATCAGACTAGCGCGTCGAGGACGCAAGAAAAATGCCATGTACGATGTAGTAGTGGCCGATGCAAGAGCACCACGAGATGGTCGCTTTATCGAAAAATTAGGAACCTACAATCCAAACACTGATCCTGCAACCATTAATTTGGATTCAGAAAAAGCGTTTGATTGGGTTATGAAAGGAGCACAGCCTACGGATACCGTAAGAGCAATGCTTGCTTACAGAGGAATCATGATGAGAAAGCACCTTCAAGGAGGAGTGAATAAAGGAGCGATTACTCAGGAAGATGCAGACAAGAAAATGGAAGCTTGGTTGAAATCTAAAGAAGAAAAGATCCAAGGTAAAGTTGATTCACTTGCTAAATCGAAGGCAGATAAGAAAAAAGCTGCTCTAGATGCGGAAACTAAAGTGAAAGAAGCAAGAGCTGATGTCTTGAAGAAGAGAGCTGAAGAAGCTGAAGCTGCTTTGGTTGCTGAAATCAAAGAAGGAGGAGAAGCAAGTGATGAAGCGTTGGAAGAAGATGCAGCTGCTGTAGAAGAAGCTCAGGCTGAAACTAAAACAGTAGAAGCACCTAAAGAAGAAGCGAAAGCTGAAGAGGCTCCTGCTGCTGAAGAGAAGAAAGAAGAAGCTCCTGCAAAGGAAGAACCGAAAGCTGAAGCTCCAAAGGAGGAGAAAAAAGCGGAAGAGGCTCCAAAAGCAGAAGATAAAAAAGAAGGTTAATCCATGAAAAAGGATGATTGCTACCAATTGGGAGCAGTGATCAAAACGCATGGACTGCACGGAGAAGTAAGCATCCTTTTAGATGTAGATTTTCCTGAAGACTATCAAGATTTGGAATCAGTTTTTCTCCTACAAGGAGGAAAATTGGTTCCTTTTTTTATTGATACCATCCAAATCAATAAAGGCAAAGCGCTCGTCCAATTTGAGGATATTAATTCTCTCGATGATGCTCGCACGTTGATTAAGTCAGAGCTTTACCTGCCAACTAGTTCACTACCTAAACTCCCAGAAGGAAAATATTACTTTCATGATCTAACAGATTGTGAAGTATTCGAAGACGATCAACTGATCGGCATTGCCAAAGAAGTGATTGATCTGAGCACGAACAAACTACTCTCTGTCGATGTAGATGGAAAAGAAGTGCTCATTCCTATGACGGATGAAATCCTGCTTTCTGTAGATACAGAAGGCAAGAAAATCATTGTCAAACTTCCAGAGGGGTTACTCGATTTGTATCTGGAAGAGGAAGATAATGAAGAAAAGCCTGAGGGCTAATTCTATAAATTGGTTTTCCTTTGTCCTCTTTGTGGTTAAGATTAAAACATGAGACTAGACATAATCACTTGCTTACCAGATCTTTTTGAAGGACCTCTCACTCAGAGTATCGTCAAGCGATCAATGGATAAAAACTTGGTGGATATCCAAATTCACAACTTGCGTGATTACTCTACTAACAAGCAAAAAAGCGTAGATGACTATGCTTTTGGCGGTGGTGCTGGAATGGTACTCACCATTGAGCCTATTGATAAATGTATCTCCAAACTGAAAGCAGAAAGAAACTACGATGAAGTTATCTATCTCACTCCAGACGGAGAAACACACAATCAGTCGATAGCTAATCAGCTTTCATTAAAAGAAAATATCATCATGTTGTGCGGTCACTACAAAGGGGTGGATCAGCGTGTGCGTGATCACTTTGTCACAAAAGAGATAAGCATTGGTGACTATGTCCTTTCAGGAGGTGAGCTAGCCGCTATGGTTTTAGCAGACTCTATAGTAAGATTGATTCCTGGTGTACTCAATGATGAGACCTCTGCACTATCAGATTCCTTTCAAGACAATCTGCTAGCGCCACCCGTTTACACTCGTCCTGCAGAATATAATGGATGGAAAGTGCCTGAAATACTAACGTCAGGTCATGAAGCGAAGGTGGAAGAGTGGAGAAATGAGCAGTCTTTGAAACGAACCGAAGAGCGAAGACCAGACTTGTTAGAATAAAAACATAAATAACTAGTAAATTATTTAAGCGATAGCCTTGAATTATATATGTTATTTCTATATTTGCAAACCTTTTTGAAACCACTCCAATAAAGAGTACAGAAATGAGCCAAGAATTATTGAATATCGTACGTGAGGAATATACTGAAGTGAGAGCATCGCTTCCTGAGTTTGGTCCTGGTGACACTGTGAATGTGCACTACAAGATTAAAGAAGGAAACAAAGAGCGTATTCAGCAATTTCAGGGCACTGTAATGCAGATTAAGAATAGAAGCACTAACGGTGAGACCTTCACTGTAAGAAAAGTTTCAGGAGACATTGCTGTCGAAAGAATTTTCCCAATGCTTACTCCTAACCTTGATAAGGTAGAAGTCTTAAGAAGAGGAAAAGTAAGAAGAGCGAGATTGTACTACTTACGAGGGAGAAAAGGTAAGTCTGCTAGAATTAAGGAAAAGCTTAATAAATAAAAACATTCAAAACCCTGACCTAATCGTCAGGGTTTTTTGTTTCATCACATCTGAACAAGTTTACCTTTACATCAGATGAAACTCCATTTTTCAAAATATCAAGGAACAGGAAACGATTTTATCTTAATTGATAATAGAGATAATTCGTTCGATCCATCAGCAGATCAGATTGTTGCATTGTGCGATAGGAAATTTGGCATTGGTGCAGATGGCCTAATACTCGTTCAAAATCACGATGACTTAGACTATAAAATGGTCTATTTCAATTCAGATGGAACTCAAAGTCTCTGTGGAAATGGATCACGATGTGGATTTGCTTTTGCACAGTCATTGGGTATTGTGGATAATCATGCCACTTTTGAAACCACTGATGGTATTCACCAAATTAAAGAAGAAGGAGGACTCATCCATTTTCAGTTGTTTGATGTGGAAAGTCTGAATCAGGAAGGGAATGACTGGTATGTAGATACTGGATCTCCCCATTACATCAAAATAGTACAGGATACAGAATCAGTCAATATTGTTCCTGAAGGAAGAAAAATCAGAAACCTACCGGCTTATTCACGCCAAAATGGCACGAATGTAAATTTCGCACAGCTTTTGCAAGATGTAGTGCGAATTAGAACCTACGAAAGAGGTGTTGAAGACGAAACATTAAGTTGTGGAACAGGTGCTACAGCGGTTGCTATAGTTGCAGGAAAACTTGGACAAGAAAGTCCTGTAAAAATTGAAACTAAAGGTGGAAATTTGTTTGTGGCTTTTGATGAAGAAGATGGCTTTTTTTCAAATATTTGGTTGGCTGGGCCAGCGGAGAAGGTGTTTGAAGGAACCGTATCAGTTTAATCAGTCTCTTAACGGTTGTAAAATAGAATGTGCGAAAGAGTTGAAAGATAGATTTGGGTACTCATATTCGCAGATTTTGTCTTTATTAAACTATGAATTAAATCAACACTAGTTGATAACTTTAAGGCTTTAAAAGCCAGATTATTATTAAAAATGGAAGTTCTTATCTTCCAATAAAATCTTTTTATGCTAAACTCTATTACGAAGGGAATTGCCAAGGTATTTGGTACAAAGACAGAAAGAGACCTTAAGGGACTTACTCCGTTTGTTGCATTGATCAATGCAGAATACAGCAAACTCACTAATATCACTGATGATGCATTAAGAGAGCGAACTACTGAGTTAAAGGGCGTAATAAGTGAGCGACTCAAAAGTATTGATGATAAAATTGCTGGCCTTAAGACTCAAGTAGAAGAAGATAAAGAGCTCGATGTTCATCAAAAAGAAGCCATTTTCGCTGAAATGGATGGGTTAGAAAAATCCAGAGATGAAGAACTAGAAAAAGTATTAATTGATATTTTGCCACAAGCTTTTGCTGTAGTAAAAGAAACTTCAAGAAGACTTTCGCAGAATGAAAAGCTGGTTGTTAGAGCTACTCAGCACGACAAAGAGATTGCTGCAAGAAAGCAAAATGTAGAAGTTAGTGGCGAAACAGCGACTTGGCACAACAAGTGGCTAGCTGCAGGTACGGAGGTGGTTTGGAATATGCTTCACTACGATGTGCAGTTAATTGGTGGAGTTGCCCTCCATCAAGGCAAAATTGCTGAAATGGCAACAGGAGAAGGTAAAACACTAGTTGCGACCTTGCCTGCCTACCTAAATGCACTTGCTGAGCGAGGAGTACATATTGTTACGGTTAATGATTACCTGGCACGAAGAGATTCTGAGTGGAATGCTCCAATATTTGAATTCCACGGCCTGAGAGTTGATTGTATTGATAATCACCAACCAAACTCTCAAGAAAGAAGAAACGCCTACATGGCGGATATCACCTACGGTACAAATAACGAATTTGGCTTTGATTACTTAAGAGACAACATGTCCAGAAGTCCAGAGGAGTTGGTTCAGAAAAAGCATCATTACGCTATGGTGGATGAGGTGGATTCCGTATTGATTGATGATGCAAGAACACCTTTGATCATTTCAGGGCCTATTCCTAAAGGAGATGAACATGAATTTTATGACTTAAAACCTAGGATTCAGCGTTTAGTAGAGGCTCAAAGAAAATTGGTTGGAGAGTACCTGAATGAAGCTAAGAAATTCATGAAGGATGGCAATGAGGCAGAGGCAGGTCTTCCTTTATTCAGAGCATATAGAGGAATGCCAAAGTACAAACCTCTTATTAAGTTTATGAGTGAAGCTGGAGTAAAACAGTTGCTCCAAAAAACAGAAAATATTTATCTGGCAGATAATCAAAAGAAAATGCCAGAAGCGGATGAGCCGCTTTACTTTACTATTGATGAAAAGATCAATAGTAATGATATGACAGACAGAGGTCTTGATCTCATTACTGGATCGGGAGAAGATCCTAACTTCTTCATTCTTCCTGATATTGGTGTTGAAATTGACGCGCTAGAAAAAGACTCTTCTAAATCAGAATCTGACATTCTTCAAGAAAAAGAAGGAATTATTCGAGACTACAGCCTAAAAGCTCAACGAATTCACTCTGTCAATCAATTACTGAAAGCATACTGCATGTATGAAAAAGATACAGAGTATTTGGTGATGGATGGCAAAGTGAAGATTGTGGATGAGCAGACAGGTCGTGTGATGGAAGGCAGACGATATTCTGATGGACTACACCAAGCCATAGAGGCGAAAGAAAATGTGAAGGTTGAAGATGCAACACAGACTTATGCGACTGTGACATTGCAGAACTACTTTAGAATGTACCACAAACTTGCGGGTATGACGGGTACTGCTGAAACGGAGGCAGGCGAATTCTGGGATATTTATGAATTGGATGTCGTTGTAATACCAACTAATAGACCAATTGCTAGACAAGATGATAATGATAAAGTTTACAAAACCATCCGAGAGAAATTCAATGCAGTAGCAGATGAAGTGGTTGAGTTGACAAAAGCAGGAAGGCCGGTCTTGGTTGGTACCACTTCGGTAGAAATCTCAGAACTTTTGAGCAGAATGCTCAAGATCAAAAACATCAATCATCAAGTATTGAATGCGAAACAGCATGCTAAAGAAGCAGACGTAGTAGCAGAAGCAGGTAAGCCAGGTGCCGTCACTATCGCTACTAACATGGCTGGTAGAGGTACGGATATTAAGCTGTCTGATGAAGTAAAAGCAGCTGGCGGTCTAGCAATCATTGGTACAGAGAGACATGAATCTAGACGAGTTGATAGACAGTTAAGGGGTAGATCTGGTCGTCAAGGTGATCCAGGGTCATCTCAGTTCTATGTATCTCTAGAAGATAATTTGATGAGACTCTTTATGTCAGATAGAGTGGCCAAGATCATGGATAAATTAGGGCTTCAAGAAGGAGAGGTGATTCAGCATTCTATGATTACAAAATCAATAGAAAGAGCTCAGAAAAAAGTAGAGGAAAACAACTTTGCCGTTCGTAAGAATCTTCTGGAATATGATGATGTAATGAATAGCCAAAGAGAGGTTATTTACAAGCGTAGAAGAAATGCGCTATATGGTGAGCGTTTAGAGCTAGATGTATTAAGTATGCTTTCTGAAACCACAGAGGATATAGCCTTTAATGCTAAAGCACAATTAGATTTAGATAGCCTCAAATTGAATGCTATCTCCATTCTAGGACTTGACTTTCAAATTACGAAAGAGGAATTTGAAAAGATGGATGAGAATACCCTTTCTAATAAGCTGTATGATGATACACTTGCCAACTACAAAAAGAAGAACGGGCATATTACCGACAAAGCGCTTCCTATTCTGAAGCAATTGAAGTTGACTAGAGGTGCAACGTTAGAAAATGTTTTAGTCCCATTTACGGATGGGAAAAAGCAGATTGGTACTTCAGTCAATTTGGAAAGGGCTATTGAAACAGAAGGAGCTCAGTTGGTGCTTGAGATGGAGAAAATGATTGCGCTGGCAACCATTGATCACCTTTGGAAAGAGCATTTAAGAGAAATGGATGACTTGCGTCAATCTGTTCGAAATGCCGCTTATGAGCAAAAAGACCCACTGTTAATTTACAAATTTGAAGGGTTTGAGATGTTCAAACGATTTGTAGGTAAAGTAAATGAGGAAACTGTTTCATTCCTGATGAAATCAGAAATTCCAGTTCAAGAAGCGGATGACGTTCAAGCTGCCCAGCAGCAAAAAACGGCAAGGAATTACAAAGAGCAAAAGGAAGAAAGTAGATCTGCTTTATCTGGAGGTGCTGCGCCACAAGGAAATCGTCCTCCAGCACAACAACCAACATCCCCCGTGCAAACACAAAAAATTGCGAGTAGAAACCAACGTGTAAATGTGCAATATTCTGATGGTCAGGTAAAGAAAGATGTGAAGTATAAGACAGTAGAAGAAGATATAAAATCAAACAAATGCGTACTTATCGACTAGCCTTATTCACGATATTGATTGGCTGTAAAGCTGCTGTTCCCACTACAGACTCGAACAATATCTATAAAGAAGATTTGAGTGTGCTAAGAGCGGATGTCTCTGAGCAAAAAGTTAGTAATGACACTGCTAAGAAGGAAATCGTTGAAGAATACGTGCCTCTAACGGGACACATTAAAGCTGAATTAGATAGTATAGCAAGTATCAGCTTAGAGCAGAACAAGAAAGGTAAGATGGTGGATGGTTTTGTGATTTTGGTATACTCTGGAAATGATCGAGATGAAGCCAATAACATCAGAAATCAGATGTATCAAAATTTCTCTGACCTAAAACCTAAAGTATCATATCATCAGCCTTCTTTTAGGGTAAAAGCGGGTCAATTCGAAGATCGATTGGAGGGGACTAGAATTTGTGCAGAAGTAAAGAAGGAATTTTCAAGAGCGCTATTGGTACCAGAGAGATTCAGAGTAATCTATGAATAAGCTTATATCCAAAATAAAATCTCTGTCAGAAGAGTATTTTGAAGAAATTCTTGAAATAAGGCGTCATATACATGCTCATCCTGAGCTTTCATTCGAAGAGTATAAAACTGCAGATTTCATTGAGAGGAAATTAGCTGATTTTGGAATTGAAAATGTTAAAAGAATTGCCAAAACTGGAGTCACTTTTTGTTTAGAAGGGAAAGAAAAAGGGAAGACAATTGCTCTGAGGGCTGATATAGATGCATTACCTATAACAGAGATAAATCAGGTAGCCTATAAATCACAAAATGAAGGAGTGATGCATGCTTGCGGGCATGACGTGCATACTTCCAATTTACTTGGCGTAGCTAAAATTATACATCAATTAAAAGGAGAATTTTCAGGAACAGTCAAATTTATATTTCAACCAGGAGAAGAAAAATCGCCAGGAGGAGCTTCCATCCTAATCAAAGAGGGAATTCTTAAAAACCCTGAACCTGAAAAGATCATTGGACAACATGTAATGCCTTTGATCCCTGAAGGAAAAGTGGGTTTTAGGAAAGGGAAGTATATGGCAAGTGCAGATGAGATTTACCTTACTATCAAGGGAAAAGGTGGTCATGCTGCCATGCCAGAAAATTTTATTGATCCTATTGCAATATCAAGTCAGATTATAGTTGCCCTTCAACAAGTGGTAAGTAGGATGGCCAACCCCAAAACTCCTTCCGTTCTTTCTTTTGGAAAAATTGAAGGTGGAAATATCAATAATGTCATTCCCAATGAGGTAAAAATAGATGGCACCTTCCGGACTTTTGACGAGACCTGGAGGAAAGAAGCACACCAAAAAATAAGAGACATTTCTACAGGTATTGCCAGCTCTATGGGAGCTACTTGTGAGGTAAATATTGCTTCCGGCTATCCTTTTCTAGTAAATGATGAGGATTTTACGCAATCCAATATCGATGCAGCTAAAGACTACATGGGAGAAGAGAATGTAGAGGAGCTAGACCTCTGGATGGCTGGAGAAGATTTTGCTTTCTATTCGCACGAAATACCCGGATGCTTCTATCGCTTAGGAACAAGAAATGAAACCGAAGGCATTACCTCTGGCGTTCATACTCCAACCTTTAATATTGATGAAAACGCGCTAAAAACAGGCATGGGACTCATGGCATATTTAACCATTGCAGAGCTTAATAATTAAAGCGCAATCTCCGTTTGAAGTCTGAAAATGATAGGGTTATCACCTGCAATTTCCTGATAAGAAATATCACTTTGAATTTTCACACTGTGTCCCACTATATACTTTGAAACTCCTAAAGTGTATTCTGTCTGATTATTCAAACTAGATGAACTGGAAGCGTTAATATCGGTGAATCGAGCCGCTATCTCCCAGTTGGATGGAAGTAAATATCCCGCTTGAGCAACTATTCCATTTCCTGTACCAAAGCCATTATTTGAACTTCCTGTACCTCTGTTAGCATATTCAGCAGCAGCGGAGAAGCCATTGTATTTAAACATCATATCAACGAAAACTGACCGTAAATCATTTGTGAGATAATTCCCATCAACATCCGTGTTAAATCCACCAAGGTTACCTCTGGTTCTTGTCGCATTGTTGTTTAAGTCTCCCGTCAGACCAATAGACAATTTTGGAGATGGTTCACGCTCTAGGTCAGAACCAAAGTAATCGCCCTTATTAGTAAAACTCCCCATAGGTAAAAACTCAAGTCTTCCAGTCACTTGATAGCCTTGACCAGGATTATTATCAATGATATTTCTTCCCTCACCTATTGAGAGAGCAAGGGCTTGTTTGAACTTACTGTTGGAGCTCTTGTGATGTAGTTGAATTCCCTTATCTCGATCCAATGTGAATCTTGAGTTCACTAAACTTCGATCTACAAACTGTAATTTCTGCGATGATATTACTCGTTCACGGTTTCCAGGTAGCTTAGTTTGCCCCCACCAAAGACTCCA
>JBGCFL010000059.1:0-3993 GCA_045106975.1 Ekhidna sp.
TTGCTGTGCCATGTAAGCGGCTGAAGCGTGTGGTACTGCATAATGCACATGCAGTAGGTCCAATTTTTCATTCATTACTACATCCACCATCTTGCTAGACAGAGCCAATTCATATGGGGCATATTGAAAAAGAGGGTACGACTTTACGTTTACTTCATGATAGTGAAGATTGGGATTGAAGAAGTCTAATCGAGTAGGTTGTGAATAGGTAATGAAGTGAATTTCATGACCTTTTTTTGCGAGTGCTTTCCCCAACTCTGTAGCTACTACGCCACTCCCTCCGTATGTTGGATAGCACACAATTCCTACTTTCATATTATTCTATTTTGAAACTTCTAAGTTGATTAAACTAATCCTATACTGAATAAGTTTCGGTAATTATTCCACTCTAAATGACTGATAAATGACATCATGAATATTGGTTCGAGTATTCAGTTTGCCCAATCTCCAATTTTCTGCATCAGGGTAGACTCTGTTGGAAAGGAAAATGTAAACAAGATCTGCTTCTGGATCTGCCCACACCATGGTACCCGTGAATCCTGTGTGACCAAAACTTTTATCACTAGCTAGACCAGAGGCTGAGTCTTTCTTTCCATCCTTTTTGTCCCAACCTAGTCCTCTTCTGTTTCTTTCGAAATACCTCTTGTTAAATTGATCCAACGTTTCTTTGCTGATGTACTGAATGCCTCCATAATAGCCATTATTGATCATCATACTCATCATTTTGGATAAGTCAGAGGCATTACTAAACAAACCAGCATGACCTGCCACTCCTCCAAATACATGGGCATTTCGGTCATGTACTTCTCCCCAAACTTGACCATTTCTATATCGTTGATCATTTTCTGTTGGAGCAATGTTTTCAAATGAATATCCCTTTTCTCTGGGATTGAAGGTTGTCCGAAGCAGCTCCATAGGATGATAGAAATGAGTAGACAAAAAATCATCGAACGATTGGCCCGAAACAGACTCAACTAAAAGGTGCAACATCATGTAGCCCAGATCGCTGTAATTGTAATTTTGTGTGTGCTTAATTAAATCGGATTTGACAATGAAGCTCTTAAGTGTATCGAGCAATCCTGGATGCGGTTCTATTCCGTAAGAACGAATATCGTTTGCTTCGTCTTCGGGTGTCTTGTAGTAAAATGGATCTAACCTATCTCCGTCCATAACCATACTCCAAAATGGGATATATGACCGAAGACCGGCATTGTGCGAGAGCAATTGCTTAATTGTCACATGAGATTTATTGGAATGACTAAACTCTGGCAGATGCATACTAATTGAGTCATCCAAATTGACTTTACCCTGATCTACTAAGAGAGCTACTGCCGGCAAAGTGGCAATCACTTTTGTCAGTGAAGCAATATCATAGAGGGTTTCATTGGTCACAGGTTTTAGGCTGTCATAAGAATAATAACCATACGATTTTTCTAAAACCATGGAGCCATTTTTCAGGACTGCCACCTGAATACCTGGAGTCGCGAATTTTTTTATCGCATCATTAGCAAGACTATCTATCCATCTTAAATGCCCTTCATTCATGCGTTCACTTTCTGGATCTGAGAATCCGACATACTGAAGGTTCTTTACTTCTCTGTAATTCAAATGATCGGCTTGGCCTTCAATGCTTGCAGCTCCAAAAAGCATTTTACAAACGATTACATCATAGCTCTTTGTTGTCTCTGGAAGAAGTAAAGCGGTCGTATTTGCTTCTCCGTTTAAATCAGAAATCAGAATGTCATTGTCGAAAGTTTCTCCATCCCATCCATGACGAGTGTCTACGATAACTTGTATTCCTTCCTTTCTTTCGTTCCAAACTTCTACGTATTGAGCCAACCGGCTTTTCAGTGCTTGATCATAGCCTAAGTAAGTAATGGCATTTTCTCTCAAAGGAAATCTTCCATTAGGGTCAATTGCCACAACAGATTTTTCAAATAACGATTTCTCCAACTCTTCAGAATAGTCTGTGGGCTTTAAGGTTTTGGTTGACTTAGCTTTTTCCAGTCCTTCATAAAAAGAAGATCTATTTGAGCCATCCGCTTTTCTATTCCATCTATTGATCTTGTTTGTGTTTTGCTCTGTTTCAGCTATCCAAATGGTGAAAGTAGGCTCTTCTTCAAATTCCCTGCGTGAGTTGGGTAGCGTGTGAGACAATGAAGATTTATGAAGAAAATAGTAAGGAGAATGTGCGTTTGCAGTTCGGATGACCTTTTTTTCAAAGTCGGTTAGATGCTGCAAGTCAGGTAAAACCAAGTAATTGATACCATTTGTCCTTCCAAAATTTTCTAGAAAATCGAAATAGACATTGATCAAAGAATCATCAGCAATGGCCGATAGCATTTTGAGTGAAGGTAGATTGATTTCATCATCAGGTATGGGATCTAGTTTTTCGTCCAGTTGAAGAGCAACAAAATAGGAATCTTTTTCTGTGAAAGAAGCTACTTCTTCAGACCAGTTTTCGAAAAACAAAGTAGCACCTTTACTCGGAACAACTGTAGAATAAAGAGAAGACCCATCTATCCATATACCCTCACTCCACACCACTTCACTACTAAAAGCAAAATGTGTGAGTAGAATGAAACAAATGGCGGTGATTCTCTTCATATACCTTTTAACGTCTTAAATTTGAACAATAATTGTATTACTATCAAAAGTCTGACCATCATTTTGAACTTATATTTGAATAGTAGACTTTTTCAATCAAAATAGTACTCATCATGCGATTTCCATCTCTCTTTCGTCTTTCAAAGCACCAGCAATTTGTTGTAAAGCCGCGCTACTATGATCCGGTAAAGGAAGAAATACGTGAGCGTGAAGAAATAGCCAGACGAAGAATGGAAAATGGAATAGATGCTGATGATATTGCAACGAAGATTTCCTTTAAAAGGAAGGCAACCAAAGCACCAGCCACATCTATGATTCAGCTAGTCATTGCAGTGTTATTAGGAGCATTGGTTTATGGGTGGATTGAATTGGGTAATGATATTTTTTATTATGCACTATGGATCATTGTGCCAGCATATTTACTCTATAGATTCAAATCTTTTACAAAGCGTAAATGAGTGATGTCATTCAATTATTGCCTGACAGCATAGCCAATCAAATTGCTGCTGGAGAAGTAGTGCAACGCCCAGCCTCAGTGGTAAAGGAAATGCTGGAAAATAGCATTGATGCTGGCGCAACCTCCGTCAAACTCATCGTCAAAGAAGCAGGAAAAGCTTTGATTCAAGTTGTTGACGATGGTAAAGGAATGAGTGGGACAGATGCTCGTATGAGCTTCGAACGCCATGCAACATCTAAGATAAAAACATCAGACGATCTTTTTAAGATTAAAACAATGGGCTTTCGTGGCGAGGCATTGGCTTCCATTGCGGCGGTAGCGCAAGTAGAATTGAAAACTCGTCAGGAGAATGAAGAATTAGGAACTCAGTTGATCATTGAATCTTCTGAGGTAAAAAGTCAAGAGCCTGTTTCACATGCAAAAGGGACTTCCATTTGTGTGAAAAACCTGTTTTACAATGTGCCGGCTAGGCGCAATTTCTTGAAATCAAACCCAGTAGAACTTCGCCATATCAATGATGAATTTCAACGGGTGGCTTTGGCCAATCCAGATATAGCCTTTTCTATGTGGCAAAATGATTTGGAGGTTTTCAAACTGGATGCTGGAAAGTTGAGCAAAAGGATTGTGCAGCTTTTTGGAAAGAACTATCAGCACCAGTTGATTCCTTGCTCTGAAGAAACAGATCAGGTAAAAATAAGCGGATACATTGGCAAGCCAGAAAATGCCAAAAAGACGCGTGGAGAGCAGTTCTTTTTTATCAATAATAGATTTATCAAGAATGCATATCTCAATCATTCCATTGCGCGAGCATATGAGGGATTGTTGAAGGATGATTACTTTCCTTTCTATGTGTTGTATATCGAAATTGATCCTATTCACGTGGATATCAATGTGCATCCGACTAAAACCGAGGTGAAGTTCGATGATGA
>JBGCFL010000006.1:0-13467 GCA_045106975.1 Ekhidna sp.
TGGTGATTTGGCCTACTTCATCTCTTAGATCGGAACTCTATAACAATTGGGTAGAAGAACGTAGAAAGCTTGTAGATAAGTATTCTGAAGGGAAACTGGGATACCTGCATATTCAAGGTATGAATTGGACCAGTTTTGAGCGATTTGAAAGAGAGCTGATGGCAGCTGGTTATGGAAAAGAAGGAATTGTCATAGATGTGCGATGGAATGGCGGTGGATGGACTACAGATTACTTAATGGCAGTGCTTAGTGTAAGACAGCACGCCTACACTGTGCCAAGAGGAGCGACAGATGATTTGGAAAGCAATCATACTAAATTCAAAGAAACATATCCGTTTAGTGAGCGTTTGCCACTTGCATCATGGACTAAATCATCCATTGTCGTTTGTAACTCCAATAGCTATTCCAATGCTGAGATTTTTGCTCATGCCTACAAAACATTAGATATGGGAACATTAGTTGGACAACCAACTTTTGGAGCTGTGATCTCCACAGGAGGTACTGGCTTAATGGATGGTTCTTTTGTGAGAATGCCATTTAGAGCTTGGTATGTAAAAGCAACCGAAGAAAACATGGAACATGGACCTGCAGTGCCAGATATTTTGGTAGATCATGTTCCTGCTTACAAGGCACTGAAGGTAGATCCGCAACTTAAAAAGTCAGTGGATTGGCTCTTGTCTGAGATGAAATAAGCATTCTCAAAAAAGAAAGGAATAAATAAGAATGGATTGTCAGATGGCAATCCATTCTTATTTTAGTACTATAGAGACTGAATTTGCAATTGATCTTGGATGGTAGATAGACTTTCTAAAAATTCTATTTATCAATCATTGAGCATCTTTTTTGTATTCCAAAATATCTCCGGGTTGACACTCCAACGCATCACAAATAGCTTCAAGTGTCGTAAATCGAATGGCTTTCGCTTTACCTGTTTTTAGAATGGAAAGGTTGGCTGGTGTAATCCCGAGAATTTTAACCAATTCTTTCGACTGCATTTTTCTCTTTGCAAGCATTACATCTAGATTAACTATTATACTCATGATCAAATAGTTAATTCATTTTCCTCCTGTAACGTTATTCCTTTTCTGAATACATCAGATAAAAAGAACATTAAGTACCCCAGAATTAGAAAGACTAGCAATTCAGTTGATAAAAGGTCAATTACTCTACTTGAAGTTTTTGCCCAAGCTAAAAAAGCAACATCAACGATTAGTGTTCCAAATGCGAAAGAAAGAAATGATCTTCCAGCCTTTCTAAAGGCTAAGCTAACTTCTGTTTGAAAAACTTTTTTCTCTGAAAATAATTTTGTTGTTCTATTCAGCTGATACAGGCCTAATATTATAAAACCAAAAACAACGATGTATGCAATGGCAAAAGTGAGATAAGCTGTGGTCGATATTTCTACATTACTATTGATCAAATTTACTTTAGAGAAGAAGGGCTCTTCTGGTAAATTCCACTTTTTGATTAGTTGAAAAGTCCACTGTAAATAGTCAATTAGTTTAGTTGTTGCGAAAACAATTCCTATGATGTAAATCGTATTGAAAGCATTAATTCCCTGATCGGTTTTTTTTGTCCCTTTTTTCATATGAGTAAATATTTTGTTATTGCAAACGTATATTTAATTATTGAAAAACAATAATTAAATATTAATAAAAAATATTACTAGCTATATATTCTTGATATTCAAAGACTTAATTTCTTGACCTAGATAGCCATTCAAAGAAAGAGAATTAATTTTTAGTTCAAGAGCTTTGTCTGGGTAGTTAAGTTGAAGGGTATATTAACCAATTTTTCAGGTTCAATTTTTGAAGTTTTATTAATATAAGTTGATGTTCCAGGAGTACAAGAAATAATAATTATTAAAAAAAGAGTGATTAAGTGAATTCTTTCTAATTGCATTCGAACTTGATATTAATGGATCTCGCATTGGGCTCAATATTAACCGCTCAAATATATGAAGAGCCCAAGCTTACTTACCTTGTCATATCAGCATGATTTATATTGATCGTTATGAAATCAACTGAAGAAAACTATAATTTTATTCTATCCTATTAGGTCTTAAAAATTAAATTATGACAAAACTTAAGCTATTTATTCTACTTTCCTCTGTTTGTTTCGTCTTAAAATCTCAAACAAATCCTGTACTGGAAGTGGAATCATACTCACTTGAAAATGGTCTTACTGTTTTTTTAAATCAGGACACCACAGCTAATCGTGTTTTTGGTGCTGTTATGGTTAATGCTGGAGCAAAACATGAAGACCCTAATGCAACGGGAATGGCTCATTACCTGGAGCACTTGCTTTTTAAGGGGAATGAAAAGTATGGTACTTCTGATTTTGTTAAAGAAAAAGTACATCTGGACTCCATCAATCTACTCTATGAAAAGTTGGCAGAAACGACTGAAGAGGATCAAAGAAGAGTGATCCAGTTGGCAATTAACGAACAGTCTGTAAAAGCTTCGCAGTATGGTCTGCCAAATGAATTCGATAAAATGCTAAAGAGTATAGGAGGGACAAGTATCAATGCATTTACTAATAGTGAAATGACCTTTTATCACAATTCATTCCCTGGTCATGAACTACCAAGGTGGCTAGATCTTTACTCTGAACGTTTCTTAAATCCCGTGTTTCGATCGTTTCAATCAGAGTTAGAAGTGGTTTATGAAGAAAAGAATAGAGGTGAGGATAATTTTGAAAGAAGGGTATATCGTGAGATGGAAGAGCGTCTCTTCCCTGAGTTTCCTTATGGTCAATGGGATGTGATTGGTACTACAGATCATCTAAAAAATCCTTCCTTGATTAGAATGTATCAGTTCTTTAATGAAAACTATGTAGCAGGAAATATGGCATTGATTCTTACGGGCAACTTCGATCCAGAAACAGCAAAGCCCTTTATAAAAGAAAAATTTGAAAAAATCCCAGCGGGAAGACCAAAATCCCTCAGTTTACCCGAGATGACTCCATTCGATGGAGAGGAGACAGCAAAGAAAAGAATGACACCTGTCAAGGCAGGCTTTTTGGTATTTAAAACCGCAGATTACTTGGCAGAAGATCGATTGGCTTTAAATGTGGCAGAGTACCTATTGGCAAACAACTCTGAAACCGGATACATCAATCAATTGATGTCTAACAATGAATTGATTTATTCTGGAGCTTTTCAAATGGTTCACAATAATGTAGGAGGAATAGCTATATTCTTTGTCCCAAAACTATTTGTGCAATCACTTGGAAAGGCTGAAAAACTAGTACAGCAAAAGCTGGATAAGGTGAGAAAAGGCGAGTTCTCAGATGAGTTGTTACAAGCCTCCAAGAATGATCTCATCAAAGAGTACAATCGCCAAATAGAGAATGTAACGGATAGAGGTATAATGATTGGCCAAGCGTTTAATTGGGGAAAATCCTGGGACGAATTTCTGGAATATCCAGATCAAATAGAATCAATCAGTAGGGAAGAGGTGATACTTGTAGCCAACAAATATTTTGGTGATAACCGCTTGAAACTGATTTCTAGAACAGGATTTCCAAAGAAGGACAAGCTTAGCAAGCCTGAATATCAGTCAATTGTAACAGATCAAAAAGCAGAATCAGATTATTATGCTTCTTTTCAGGATATTGAGGCACTTTCTTTTAAACCAAAGTTCATAGATGCGGAAAGAGATGTAGATATAAAACTAATGGAAGGAGGACATCAATTGATTGCTTCTAAGAACCCAGTTCATGATTTATTTCAGTTAACCATAAAATTCAAAGCAGGTAGGCTTTCAAATGCTCGTCTGAATGGAGCTTCAGGTTTAATTATGCAGTGTGGAGCTGGTTCGTATAGCTTGTCGGAGTTTAAAGAAAAATTAGCATCATTGGGATTGACTTATTCCATTAATGCAGACATGAACTATACCAATGTGACTTTAAGGGGTAGAGATTCAGGATTTGAGGAAGGGTTGACACTGTTGAATCTTCTATTGACAGAACCAAATGACATTGAGAAAGCGAAAGAAATTTATGTCAATGTAGTGATGACGGATCGAAAAGTCAGTATGTCCAATCCCAATCAAATGAGTAGAATCTTGTATGACAATGTGGTATACGGAGATGACTCGTTTTATAAAAATCGATTTGATAAAAAGGAACTTAAAAAGTTAGCTTCTAATGATAATGAGGCCACCTCTTTGGTAAAAGAGCTACAAGATGTAATGCAATCATACAAATCAGATATTTTATACTCTGGTGTAAGGTCAGCAAATGAGGTAGCCTCCCTCATCAAATCATCATTGAGCCTATCCAGTGATGGCAATGAAGAGTCTATTCAATACCTTGAAGGCCTTGAATATGCCAACAACAAAATCACTTTTGTCCACGATAAAAAGGCGCGTCAAAGTCAGGTTTGGTTTCATGTAGCTGGTGATACTTACTCACCCGAAGACTATGCGAAACTGCAAGCCTTTAATCAATATTTTGGAGGTGGCTTCTCTGGTTTGGTTTTGCAGGAAATTCGTGAGTACAGATCGTTGGCTTATTCTGCAGGTGGAGGCTATCTTCAGCCGCTACTTCCAGAGAAGAGAGGTAGACTTTGGGGTTTCATAGGGTGTCAGGCAGATAAGACGAATGATGCTGTACCAGTGATGATGGACCTCATTACCAATTTTCCAGAAAAACCAGAACGAATTGAAAGCCTAAAAAAGTCTCTTCAATTGAAGATCACTACTGACTTTCCTGAGTTCAGAGATCTGCCGACAAACATATTAACCATGCAAAAAAGAGAGCAATCGGAAGATCCAAATATAAAGGCGTATAAAGAATACGATGATCTGTCAATGGAGGATTTGATTGATTTTTGGAAAAGAAATATTAAAGGAAAACCAATTCAAGTTATGATATATGGGCCAAAAAGTAAGATTGATCTAGAGGCGCTCAAAAAGTACGGTACTGTAGAGACGCTTTCTTTAGAGGATATTGGGAATTTTTAATTGATTGGAGGTTTTGGTTAAGTATGTAAGTGAATATCCAGGATCATTATGCTCAGATGAAATGCTGTGCGGTCACACTTAGCTTGAAGCACAAACTTTTCAGTCTAGTATTGTAATTTTTATGAAAAAAGTAAGTGGATTTTATAAAGAGTTTCAGCTTTGATAAGTAGTTAGTGGTAATGGAATATTGTGATGATCTAAAGAGGCGGGCTTACTTTATTGTTTCACTGTGATTTCTTGTTCAATCATCTGCATTAGCTCATACTGTAAATCTTGTAGATTTTCGTATAAGCTGATAAATCCTTTTTGAGCATTTATGTACAAAGCAATTGTTTCCTTGAATGAATTATCATTTATGAGTGTAGTTAAATCTAGAGGTTTTGATTTTTTATTGCTAAGGCTTTTTACTTTTGATGTCATCTGCGGTAATAATATGGAATATCGCATTGCTTCAGAATGTTCCGATTCCATTCTTTCTACAAAAGGATATTGTTGTGCGTACAACTCGTGTATTTTACCACGAAGGGTATCGTTTTTTATCAGGTCAAAGCCTGATGACTTTAGATTTTCATAACTCGATCTTACCATAGCTATCTTACTTATATATGAACTTAAGCGACCATAGTGGATAGCCATCGTATCAGTCCAATTTATTCTGTTTTCAAGTTGATTTTGAATAGCTTCAGCGGATTTTAACACTCTTGTGTTCCGCGCAATATTTCCCGCCATATCAATGGAATCTGCTTTGAGGTTGTCATACATTTGTATTAATAACTTGTGTTCCTTTATGTGGCTTTTACGCTCATCATTCCAGTTATTAATCCCTAACGCTATCAAAATCCCTATTACCACCAATACAATCTCTCCAATAGCGTACTTTAAATACTTTCCTATCTTGTTTTCCATGAGTAGGTTTTGGCGGATTTTTCTAAAGAACTTGATCATTGGTTAATGGTTTTGGTTGAAAAAAATAACCTGATCAAAGATCATCTTATTTTGTAATAGGAAGACCAGTATAATTGATTTCTTGTGATTTGAAAGCGTTTTTGGATGAATCAATTATTTAGCAATGCCCTCCTTATACACTTCTAAGCATCTTTCTCTAGCTGCTTTATGATCTACCACAGGATCAGGATAAGTTGTCATTTCAAACTCAGGCACCCATTTCTTTATATACTTTAATTGGGGGTCAAACTTTTGGGTTTGTGTATATGGATTAAATATTCGGAAATAGGGGGCAGCATCTACACCTGTGCCGGCAGCCCATTGCCATCCGCCGTTGTTAGAGGCTAGTTCAAAATCTAGAAGCTTTTCTGCAAAATAGGCTTCTCCCCATTTCCAATCTATGAGTAAGTGTTTGGTGAGAAAGCTAGCTACAATCATACGCACTCTGTTGTGCATAAATCCCGTTTTATTGAGTTCGCGCATACCCGCATCTACTATTGGGTAGCCTGTCTTTCCTTCACACCATTTCTTAAATTCCGCTTCATTGTTTCGCCATTTCACCCCATCATACTTAGCACTAAAGTTTCTCTCTACCACTTTGGGAAAGTGCCATAAAATGGCCTGATAGAAATCTCTCCAAATGAGTTCGTTTAAGTACTTTTCATTGAGACTCATTGCTTCACTCACCAACTTTCTTATGCTGACAGTACCAAACCGAAAGTGCAAACTCAATCTGCTAGTCCCACGCACTGAAGGGATATCTCTTAAATTGTGATAGTCTTCAACTATCTCTTCATTCAACTCTCTGGAAGGGAAAGGAATGCCAGCAGGTTCAAAACCAATATCCTGTAAAGATGGCATTGATTTCTCTGCGCTTGAGTTCCAGTTGTCTATGGATTCAGAAGGGTAGGCCTTTCTATAAAAATCATTAAGCTTCTTTTTCCACAGTTTACTGTAGGGTGTGTAGACTACATAGGGCTTGCCATCATTTTTAGTTATCTCATCTTTCTCAAAAATCACATGATCTTTCTTGGCTTTGAATGCTATTCCAGCCTTCTCCAATAGTTCATAAACCGATTTATCTCGTTCCCTAGCGTAAGGCTCATAGTCTCTGTTAGCGTAGACCATTCCTATGTCATAGTCTTCTATTAGTCGTTTCCAGACATCCATTGGGCTACCAATACGCACGTCCAATGAACTTCCTTTATCCTTCAACTCTTCTGAAAGTCGCGTGAGTTCCTGATGAATGAACTCCACTCTAGCATCTTGCTTATTTTCTAGTTTATCTAGGATTTCACTATCAAAAATGAAGATAGGTTGAACAGGATTATTCTCTTTCAATGCGTAGAAAAGAGCTGCATTATCTTCAATGCGAAAATCTCGACGAAACCAGAAAAGAGTGACTTTATTTGACATCCGTTATTAACTTAAAAACCAGTTTTTGGTTTGGTAAGATAGGATGAAATGACGCTAGTTGTTTAGGTGAATTTTTTGTTTTTCACCCATTGATCTAAATGACTTAACTCATGTGGCGCAACTATTTCTCTTGCTTTATGATATTCTTTCTTGAATAGATCGCTACAAAAGCTCACACGTTTAAGTAGATCTTTATAATAATCGAGATAAGAGACACTGAATCTTACTTTCTTACAAATAGTTCTACTCATTTTCATAAGTTTTAGTTAAACATTTCTTCAAGGACTGGTTGTTCTTCTTTTTTGCTATGAGCTGTTTGAGAATCATTAAGGCTTATTAACACCTCAATTCTATTCTCCAACTTCTCAATCTGATTAGATAGCAACTGGTTTTCTTCTCTAACGAAATCTTTAATATGTTCTTCTTCTGCTTTCAAGTCTTTTAGGGATACTTCGTTCATGGTATTTACCACAATAGCAATAAATATATTGAGCGTAGTGTAGGTAGCTATTAATATGAAACTAATGAAGTAAATAGCGGCAAAAGGAACACCCTCCATAATAGGACGAGCAATAGCAGATGACCAACTTTCTAGGGTCATTATTTGAAAAAGTGTAAAAAAGGCAGAGCCGAGATCACCAAAATATTTTGGATCTGCTGCACCAAAAAGGTTGACTCCTATGACAGCAAAAGTGTAATAAACGATTCCTAGTAAGACGGCAATCCAACCTATTGATGGTATGGAATGCAGCAATGATTCTATGATCAGACGAAGCTTAGGTATGTTTTTTAGTAATCGTAATGACCTGACAATCCTCAATGCGCGGAAGGCTGAGAAAGAACCCGCTGCTGGAAGAAGGGATATCATGACGATACCAAAATCGAAGAGATTCCATGGACTCTTGAAAAAATCAAATCTGTAAACAATGATTTTGAGTATAATCTCTACAGAGAATAGAAAAAGAATAATCAGATCGAATAAATCTATATAAGCACCGTAGGCATTCATTATTACGGGAGATGTCTCTGCACCTATTAGTACAGAATTGATAATAATGATGGTAACTATTAACCTTTGAAAGAATAAGGACTCAAAGAAGTCGCGTAACCTTTGTCTTATTTTGTCGGTGTAAGTTATGGTTGCCAAATTCATGATTGAGTCTTTTTGTTCGGTTTGTAAGACGCAAAAATGAAGTAATAGATTCATAAATTATCATTAAATATTAATATGATTAACATTAATAATAGCTTATGTATGAAGGCTGTGCCTACCTTGACGAACTATTTAACTGCCCAATTGAAATGATCAGAGCTGATGGTCTCCTTATTTTCTTCAATAAACTTTATCAATTCGCTTTGAGCAGGGGTGAGATTTTTACCTTTATTGTAGACCAAGTTCCAGTTAGTCACTATGGGTAAGTCTTTTAAGGTGTAGATGACCATGCTTTTATTTGCCAGCTCATTTCTAAGTCCAATAAGTGGCATAATGGAGTAGCCAATACCAGCATTAATCGCTTGTTTTACAGCTTCATTGGAAACCAGTTTCATGCTTTTTTTAGGAACTATGCCATGAGAGTCCAAGTATTCTTGCATCGCTTTTCGTGTTGCCGAACCTTCTTCACGATAGAGAAGAGTTAGTTTACTTATGTCACCAATTTTCTTGGGAGGGTGAGGGTCTTGACTATTTCCTACGAGAAACAGTCTGTTTTCCATTAATTCTACTGCATGTAAGTTCATGCCATCTGGCAAAACAGAAACCAAAGAGAAGTCATTTTCATTTTTGACTAGTTTCTCCACTACTTCTTTTTTATTGGATACATCTATACTGATCTCCACACCAGGATATTTATCCATAAAAGGCTTTAGGAAATACGGGATCACATATTTACCTGTCGATACTACAGATATTTTTATTTCCCCAGTTATGATGCCTTTAAACTGGTTGATGGTGTAACGCATGTTGTCTGCTTCAAACAATATTCGCTTACTTGCTTCTGCTATGTGTTTTCCAAAATCTGTCACATATAGCTGCCTACCTATCACCTCTGTGAGAGGCAATTCGAATTGATCTTGTAATTTTTTCAACTGTATAGAGACAGCAGGTTGTGTTAAATGCAATTCTTCAGAGGCTTTTGTAATACTCTGTAATTCAGATACTTTAAGAAATATACGTAGTTGGTGTAATGTATAATTCATAAGCTTTTGTTTATGTTTTCAATAATTTATTTAAATAAAAATATATGAATAGCAAGATGCACATTTGCAGAAACAAAATCAAAAACTATTATGACATTAATTGCAAATCCTTCATTTAACGAAACTTCTAACAATTACGAAAACATGGATGTGGAGACGATTACGAAACCAAATTTGGAGTCTAAGGAATTGAAAGTAGTAACAACGAAAACAATGGTAGATAAAAGTCCAATGTCAGACAAATTGAAGACAGCAGTGAGTAAAAATGCCCCTGATATGGCTGAGCTTTTATTAAATGTAGTTAAGCAAAGAGGAGAGGAATCAGAATTGTTAGCAATTAAAGATGGTACTGTTAACGCGAATGGATTATCTCAAATGACACTACATCTTTTTGCACTAGAAGCAGCCAAGTTTGGAAAAACGGTCACTTACAAAGAAGAAAAAACAATCATCATCACGGACTAAGCATTGATTTTATAAAGTAGATAATTATGAAGTTCATTAGAAAAATATTAATTGGAGTAATAGTTGGTGGAGCATTTGGATCCAAACTAGCGCTATACCTATCCAATATCACAGGATGGTCATATTTTGAGTCTCTAGAGTTAGGATTTACTTACGGTGCTTCCATTGTGTCCGTCTCTGTTGCATTGTTTCTAGCCGTTCATGCTGTTTCTGATCAAGAAAAAAGTGAAGTAAAAAACCTTTTCACATCAAATAGATTATTCAGTAGCAACTCATAATCAATAAAGATCATGTCAAATTATTACCTCATTTTAATTTCGCTTCTTGCTCCATTTTCATTGTTACTTTACGCAGGAGTATGCTTGAAAAAGTCTTCTGAGAAGACAAGCACAACAATTGAAAATGCGTCCAATATTGGAATATTCGGAATACTTATATCAATTATCAGTGCCTTTTTTGTGTATCAATCGGGGGCTATTCAGTCTACACTTATTGGAGCAGAGGGGCTAGGGTTTTCCATTAGACTGGATAGTTTAAGTGTTTCCATTCTAGTAATGATTTCGATACTTGCATTCGTGATATTGAGGTTTAGTGCCAACTACATGGAAGGAGATGCTAGGAAATCAGTCTTCTTTAGTAGGCTTGCATTCACTATCGCATCGGTAGAGCTTTTGATCTTGTCTGGAAATCTCTTCCAAATCTTCGTACTTTGGATTGTTTCAAGTGTCTGTCTACACTACTTATTGGTATTCTACAGAAACAGACCTCAAGCTATTGCAGCAGCAAGAAAAAAATTCATAGTTGCTAGATTGGGCGATATCAGTTTGTTAGTTGCAGTTATACTGATATACAGTGAACTAGGTACAGGTGAGCTAGATCAAATATTCGCTTCGTTGGGAGCTGCAGCATCACTTAGCACTGGACTTATTTGGGCTACCATTTTACTTGTCTTTTCCGCGGTGCTCAAGTCAGCACAGTTTCCTACGCACGGATGGTTGATAGAAGTGGTAGAAACGCCAACACCTGTATCGGCATTGCTACATGCAGGTTTATTGAATGCGGGACCTTTCCTTATGGTGAGATTGAGCTATTTGATGGTAGAGTCTACACCGGCATCTCTTATGCTTATCGTAATAGGAGGATTTACAGCCATGTTTGCTTCTGTGGTATACTTAACTCAACCATCCATTAAAGTGTCGCTTGGATATTCTAGTATAGCTCATATGGGATTCTCACTGTTGCTATGTGGTATGGGAATATACTCAGCAGCTATTCTTCATATCGTTGCTCATTCATTCTATAAGGCACACTCTTTTCTAACATCAGGGAGTGTAGTCGAAATGAATAAAATAAGAAAAATTAATATTCCTCAAGGAGGTAAAAGTGCTTTGAAAATAGGGATGAGTATCGTATTTGCGCTCACAGTTTACATCGCTTTTAGTTATTTTTGGGGACTCAATCCAACTACAGATTTTGGACTACTGGCAGTTGGAAGCATTATCGTGATGGGTATTAGTCAAGTAATGGCTGCTACATTATCAGGTAAGGCTACATTCAAAACGATAGTCACATCTGTTGGTATCGCCCTGCTCGTGGTGACCTCATTTTTCACATTGGAACATGGAGCGAATACTCTACTAGATAGTCAAATACCAAACACGATGATATTTGGTGCAGCGGTTCAATGGACGGTCATCGCACTAGTATCATGTTACTCTCTCATCACCGTTTTTCAATTATTCTCTTACAAATTCGAAAACACGCATTTTGGATTCAAAATGGGAGTTTACTTAAGAAACGGATTTTATGCTAATGTGATATTCGATCGAATGATCGGATCATTGAAAAGTGAAAAATTCAAGTGGGCGAATTTGACAATACAGGAAGAAGAACTAGAAGAGAAAGCACCTCATAGTGAGATCACTATCCCTAATAAAAGAGTCTTACTAAGCAATTAAAAAGAATTAATAATGACTAATCATCAATCAATAGTAAGTAAAGAAGAGATTAAAGCAATCCTCAAAAAAGGATCTAGATGCATAGCACCTCTTTGGTCACTTGAAAATTTCGTTGCAGTAAATCCGTACTTGAATATGGCTGACGCGAAATTCGGAGATGCCATGAGTTTCTTAAACAAGAGTGGAAATGTGCAGGCAACTTTACCAGTTGATTTCTACATGGACGCCATACGAGATGGCAGAGTGGTTAGAGCTGATATTGAGAAAGCACTAGAAGGCAATCAATATAAAATAGATGAAGATGTAGATGCATTCATTGAAAAACTTCATTCCCCGGGGGAGCTTTCGGACGATATGAAGATTCAAACGTTAGGAGAGGTAGCTAGTGGAATGAACGAAAAAAACTGGAGTCGATTTATGATAGATCGAATTTCCTTCTGGGCATCAGCTTATTTTGATGATAAACAAGCCTCTTGGAATACGACTGATCAGAACAAATCATTATTTAAAGCATGGAAACAAGAAGCCGAAGTGGACTATGCTCCTGAGGCAATGGGACTAAAAGGTTTCAAGACTTTTGCGAAGAACTTACCAGATAATCATTTGGAGGCAGCAGCCTTATCATTGAAAGTGCTCGGACTTTCAGAAAATTTGGTAGAGAGTTACTTAAGTGCACTCATTATTAAAATGAATGGATGGGCTGGGTTCGCAGCTCGATTGGATTGGGAAGCTGGACTGGCAGGAAATGAGAGTAATGTTTTAGAAGAGTTCGTTACTGTTATGTTGGTTTGGGAAATGGGGCTGAAGCAATTGATTGTTGATCGTGATTTGAATCAGCAATGGAACTATAGCAAGCAAGAATGTGAAATGCTTCTCAACATGAGTGAAGTAGGGGAGGCGCTAGCGATTAAGCTCGTCCTTCAGGAAGCATTTGATGCTGCTAACCAGCGAGTGATCATAAATAAAATCAATCAACAGAAACAAAAAGAGATACTAGATAAAAGTATTCCTGATGTACAGGCGATCTTTTGTATTGATGTAAGGTCAGAGTTGTTTAGAAGAAATTTAGAAGCAACCAATCATAAAATTGACACATTGGGTTTTGCAGGCTTTTTTGCATTTCCTATCAATTACGTGCCATTGGCACACGATAAAGGAGTCAATCAATGTCCTGTTTTACTTTCTCCTACACATACCATTCATGAAGAACTGGCTGAGTCCAATGATCATATTGGAGCAGTGGAGCAAAGAGCAAACCAGTCACAGATAAAAAAGACTTGGAAAACGTTTAAGCAAAGTGCCATTAGCTGTTTCAGTTTTGTGAGTCCGCTTGGATTGTTTTTCTTGCCAAAACTTCTTTCAGATTCGTTAGGAATCACGCGACCTGTTTCACAACCTGATCAGTTTGGTCTTTCTCAGAAACAAAATGACACAAAGAATGTCACCTTAAATCAGTCAACTGATCAAAGTGGCATAACTGGAATCCCCTTAGAGGATAGATGCAAAATGGCTGCTTCTGC
>JBGCFL010000060.1:0-10321 GCA_045106975.1 Ekhidna sp.
TTCTTCTCTCTTCTTGAATAAAGCTTTTTGAAATAGCGTTAATGGAAGTAAATAGAAGAATGACCCAGAAAAGCGCATTCCAAACTTCAACATTTACAAAACCTTGAAATGCCATAAAAGAAGCAAAAATCGTTGATGCCAAGTATAATACGATACCTGAAATTGGATTTTGCTGCCTCCAATCAACAACAAGGTCTTTCTTAATTAGTTGAAGTATTTTTTGCACGTTGCAAAGTTAATCTTCAAAAAGCGATCAGGCTGCTACATAGTTGCTTCTAAATTTCAAAAACTTTAGCATTGCATAAAATATCATGATTGATAATCATTCCACTACTGATGGATCTATTAATTATGAATTAATAGGACTATGAAAAAAATTCTTGTAACAGGAGGTGCCGGCTTTATTGGTTCTAATTTAATAGAGTCACTTCTGGTTAAGGATTATCAAGTCGTTTGCTTAGATAACTTGTCAACTGGTTCAAAAAAAAACATAGAGTCTTTTAGTCAGCATAAAAGCTTTGAATTTGTTGAGGGTGATATCCTAGATATGGAACTTTTACTTCAACTTACCAAAGGAGCTTATGCAGTTTCACATCAAGCAGCTTTAGGCTCAGTGCCTAGATCAATCAACGACCCGATAACCTCGAATAAAGTAAATATTGAAGGGACACTTAATGTCTTCAAAGCCTGCGTTGATAATAATATTGAACGGGTGGTTTATGCAGCTTCATCGTCTACTTACGGTGACTCTACTGAATTGCCAAAGCAAGAATATAAAATAGGCAATCCATTATCACCATATGCAGTAACTAAATTAGTCAATGAATTATATGCGGATGTTTTTCATAGAACATATGGATTGAACGCTATTGGTTTAAGATATTTCAATGTATTTGGTCCTAAACAAGATCCGAATGGGTCTTACGCTGCAGTCATTCCTTTATTTATTAAAGCGATTCTTTCGAATGAGCAGCCAGTAATAAATGGCGATGGAAGTACGAGTAGAGATTTCACCTTCGTGAAAAATGTTGTGGAGGCAAATATTAAAGCGATAGAAGCAAATACAGAAAGCTACAATACTGTCTACAATGTGGCTTATGGACAAAGGACAACTCTGAATGAGTTGGTTTCCCATATTAATGAAATTGCAGGTTTGGATATAGAGGTGAGTTATAGAGAGGAAAGGAAAGGAGATGTGAAGCACAGTTTGGCCGATATCTCAAAAGCTAAAATGTACTTGAATTACAATCCGCAGTACTCTATAAAGGAAGGATTAGAATTAACTATTGATTGGTATAAAAAGGATAGATGAAAAACTCAACTATATTAATTACTGGAGGTGCCGGTTTTATAGGCTCTCATGTAGTGAGAAAATTCCTTAAATCAGGCAAACATCGAATAGTAAATCTCGATAAGCTCACTTATGCTGGTAATTTAGAAAACTTAAGAGATGTTGAGGAGGATGAAAACTACCAATTTATAAAAGGAGATATCTGTGATACTGAATTTGTTGATTCACTTTTTCACAAACATGATTTTTCTGGAGTGATTCATTTGGCTGCTGAATCTCATGTAGACAGATCTATAACAAACCCAGTTGAATTTATCCAAACAAATGTTTTAGGAACAGTTAGTCTTTTGACAGCAGCTAAAAAATTCTGGAAAGGTCAATCAGACAGGCTATTTTATCACGTCTCAACAGACGAGGTATATGGTTCGCTAGGAGAAAGCGGATTTTTTACTGAGGAAACTTCTTATGATCCTAAGTCGCCTTATTCCGCATCTAAAGCGTCATCTGATCATTTTGTAAGAGCTTATGGAAATACCTATGATCTGCCATTTGTCCTTTCAAATTGTTCCAATAATTATGGCCCCAACCATTTCCCAGAAAAGTTAATCCCGCTTTTGATCAATAACATTAAAACCAAAAAGGATTTACCTATATATGGTAAAGGAGAAAATATTAGAGACTGGCTGTACGTCGAAGATCATGCCAGAGCAATAGAACTCATTTTCGAAAAAGGAAGGATAGGAGAGACCTACAATATCGGTGGATTTAATGAATGGAAAAATATTGATTTGGTTCATCTGCTGTGCGATGTGATGGATGAAAAATTAGGAAATCCGCAAGGAACTTCTCGACAATTGATCACTTTTGTGAAAGATAGAGCGGGTCATGATTTAAGGTATGCCATCGATGCGTCTAAGCTTTCTGACGAATTGGGCTGGAGGCCTTCACTTCAATTCAAAGAAGGATTAGAAAAAACTGTTGATTGGTATTTGGATAATACTAAATGGTTGGAGGATGTTACCTCAGGAGATTACTTGAATTACTATAATGATCACTACAAAGCTTAAATGAAAGGAATAATCTTAGCCGGAGGTTCAGGCACACGTTTGCATCCACTCACTTTTTCTGTGAGTAAACAAATATTGCCTGTCTACGATAAACCAATGATTTATTATCCACTCTCAACACTTATGCTTGCGGGGATAAATGAAATTTTAATTATTAGTACCCCTAGGGATTTGCCTGTATTTAAAAATTTACTGGGTGATGGCTCAGGGATAGGTTGCAAGTTTTCTTACGAAATTCAAGAAGAACCCAAAGGTTTAGCGGAAGCTTTTATAATAGGGGAAAAATTTATCGGTGATGATAGTGTTGCGCTGATTTTAGGAGATAATATTTTTTATGCGTCAGGTCTTTCTAAAAAGATACAAAGCTGTACTAAGCCCGACGGAGGAATTGTCTTTGCCTATCATGTGAATGACCCAAATAGATACGGAGTAGTTGAATTTGATAAGGATAAGAAAGCAATATCAATTGAAGAAAAGCCAGATAACCCAAAATCGAATTATGCAGTCCCAGGGCTATATTTCTATGATAATTCAGTTATTGAGATAGTAAAAAATATTAAACCCAGTGAACGAGGCGAGCTAGAGATTACTGATATAAACAATGAATATCTTAATAGTAATAAATTAAGCGTGGAGGTTTTTGATAGAGGAACTGCATGGCTTGATACAGGTACTTTTGCATCTTTAACTCAAGCAGGAAATTTTGTGCAAGTCATAGAAGAGCGCCAGGGACTTAAAGTAGGTTGTATTGAGGAGGTTGCCTATAAAATGGGGTTTATAAATCGGGAACAGCTTGAAAATTTAGCTCGGCCATTGATTAAAAGTGGATACGGAACATATCTTTTAAATGTATTGAATCAATGAAAGCAGAACAAACAAATTTGAAAGATTGCTGGGTTATGGAACCCGATGTTTATGAGGATGAACGAGGATATTTTTACGAGGGATTTAATGCTAAGAAATTCCACTCTGCCACAGGCTTTCATTTTGAGGTTAAGCAAATCAATCAATCAAGATCTTCGAAAAACGTTTTAAGAGGACTTCATTATCAAAAGGATCCAAAAGCGCAGGCGAAGTTAGTTTCTTGTATAGAAGGAGAAGTGTTGGATGTTGCAGTTGATTTACGCAAAGGGTCATCAACATTTGGTGAGTACTCGTTAGTTCGACTTTCAGCGCATAATAAAAAGCATTTTTATATTCCAAGAGGAATGGCTCATGGCTTCTTGGTTCTGTCAGAGGAGGCCAAATTAATGTATCAAGTGGATGAACTGCATTCTCCAGAACATGACACAGGAATAATGTATAATGATCCGGAACTAAAAATTTCGTGGGGAATAGAAGAGAAAAATATCATCTTATCAGAAAAAGATAGAAATTTGCAATATTTTAAAGAAATACAATTCTAACAATGTCAAAGAAAAGAGTACTGATCACAGGGGGTGCAGGATTTTTAGGTTCACATTTGTGTGATAGGTTTATTGCTGAAGGCTATAAAGTTATTGCAATGGATAATTTACTTACCGGTGATATATCCAACCTAGATCATTTGATGGATCATCCTGACTTTGAGTTTGTTAATCATGATGTGTCAAAATTCATTGATATATCTGGTGAGTTAGCATATGTGCTTCATTTTGCCTCACCAGCAAGTCCAATTGACTATCTTAAAATGCCTATTCAAACGATGAAAGTGGGATCTTTAGGCACCTTGAATTGCCTTGGGCTAGCTAAGGCGAAAGACGCTAGAATGCTTATAGCATCCACGTCAGAGGTCTATGGAGATCCATTGGTGCATCCACAGACTGAGGAATATTGGGGAAATGTAAATCCTGTTGGCCCCAGAGGAGTATATGATGAGGCGAAAAGATTTCAAGAAGCTATCACTATGGCTTATCATACATTCCATGGTTTAGAGACAAGAATTGTTAGAATTTTCAATACGTTCGGACCGAGAATGAGACTTGATGATGGTAGGGTATTACCTGCCTTTATTTCGCAAGCGTTGAGAGGTGAAAAATTAACGGCATTTGGTGATGGATCTCAAACTAGATCGTTCACTTATGTGGATGATTTAGTTGAAGGAATCTACAGATTATTGCTTAGTGACTATGCTCACCCAGTGAATATTGGAAATCCAGAAGAAATAACGATTAATGAATTTGGAGAGGAAATATTGAGATTGACAGGGAGTAAGTCTATGATTTCTTATCAAAATCTTCCTAAAGATGATCCTAAACAAAGAAAACCGGACATCACTTTAGCAAAAAAAATATTGAATTGGGAACCAAAATTCACAAGATCTCAAGGATTGAAACCAACCCTTGAATATTTCCAAAAGAAAGTCTTAGGCTAGTTTTTTGTCCTATTTTTGCACTTCATAATAATAGTATGAAATACAAAGTAGGAATTATTGGATTAGGATATGTTGGTCTACCGCTAGCGGTCGAAAGTGGAAAACTGTACCCTACAGTCGGTTTTGATATTGATAAAAATCGAATTCATGAGCTAGAAAATGGAATAGATAGAACGTTGGAGGTAACTACAGAGGAGTTAGGAAAATCGGATCAACTTTCATTCTCATTTGATGTCTCCGTTTTAAAGGAATGTAATTTTTATATAGTTACAGTTCCTACTCCTGTTGATAAAAACAAAAATCCTGATTTAAGACCCATCTTATCAGCATCAAAAATGATTGGGTCTCTTTTAAATAAAGGCGATATTGTTGTCTATGAATCGACTGTTTTTCCTGGTTGTACAGAGGAGGAATGCGTTCCGGTACTAGAAAAAGAATCTGGGCTGAACTATAATGAAGATTTCTACTGTGGGTATTCTCCTGAGAGAATTAATCCTGGAGATAAAGAACACAGAATAACGAATATTTTGAAAGTGACTAGCGGGAGTACTCCAGCAGTAGCCAGTCTGGTGGATGATTATTACTCTTCATTCATAACTGCAGGTACTCACAAGGCATCTACCATCAAAGTAGCTGAAGCAGCCAAAGTCATAGAAAACTCTCAAAGAGATATAAATATAGCATTCGTAAACGAGTTGGCTTTAATCTTTGATAAGCTTGATATCGATACATTAGATGTTTTAGAAGCAGCAGGGACTAAATGGAATTTCCTTCCCTTTAGACCAGGCTTGGTAGGGGGCCATTGTATTGGGGTAGACCCATTCTATCTTACCCAAAAGGCAGAAGAAGTAGGCTACAGTCCACAAGTTATTCTTTCAGGAAGAAAAGTAAATGACTCAATGGGTGAATATGTTGCTCAACGCGTCATTAAACTACTAGGACAAAAAAAGAAACTTAGCAACACATCCAGAGTTCTAATTTTAGGGTTTACATTCAAAGAAAATTGTCCTGATACGAGAAATACGAGAGTAATCGATATTTATGAAGAATTAGCTTCTTACAATTTAGAGATTGATATACATGATCCCCAAGCAGACAGAGGTCAGGTAAAAGAAGAATATGGAATAGATTTAAGAGGAGACATAGAGGCTGATTACAGTGCTATTATTTTGGCAGTTTCTCACACAGAGTTCTTGCAATTAGATTGGAAATCCTTGAGGAGTAAGACGCCAATTATTTTTGATGCAAAATCCGTTCTGGAAAAAGAATTGGTTGATGGAAGATTATAAAAAAAACATCATTTCTCATAGCCATACAATAAATAGGACTGATAGAATGGCTAAAAATGGACATTCCTCATTAGTTTTTTGGTTTACAGGTCTGTCTGGTTCTGGGAAGTCAACATTAGCCAGTGAATTTGAGTCTTATTTACATAATCAAGGCTGCAAAACATATATTCTAGATGGAGACAATATCCGAAACGGAATAAATAACGATCTTGATTTTTCCGAAGAAAGTAGAACAGAAAATATTAGAAGAATTTCAGAAATATCGAAATTGTTTGTGGATGCTGGCACCATTGTTTTAACTGCATTCATATCCCCTTTCTTAAAAGATAGAGAACAGGCAAAACAAATTATTGGGAAGGAAAATTTCATCGAAATACATGTTGATTGCCCACTAGATGTATGTGAAAAAAGAGACGTAAAAGGATTGTATAAAAAGGCACGTAATGGAGAAATTAAATACTTCACAGGAATCGATTCTCCATTTGAATTCCCAGAATTCCCAGATATATCCATTGATACAGCTAATAACTCCCTTGAAGTTTGCTTACAAAAACTAATTGAAGAAATAGAACCAAAAATTAAATATTAACTACTGCACTACTCCCCTCCTTGGAGGGGTAGGGGTGGGTTTACTATTATGAAAAATTACAATCTCACTCACCTTAAAGAGCTCGAGGCTGAGTCTATTTACATATTAAGAGAAGTCTTTGCTCAATTCCAGAATCCGGCAATACTTTTTTCGGGGGGGAAGGATTCTATTGTAGTGACACACCTTGCAAGAAAGGCATTCCACCCAGGCAAGATTCCATTTCCTTTAGTACATATTGATACAGGTCATAATTTTCCGGAAACAATAAAATTTAGGAATAATCTTATCGACGAACTTGGAGTGAAACTAATAGTGGGTTCGGTTCAAGAATCGATTGATACAGGAAGGGCAACTGAGGAAAAAGGAAAGAACGCTACTAGAAATGCAAATCAAACTATAACCCTTCTTGATTGTATAGAAGACAACAAGTTTGATGCATGTATTGGCGGTGCGAGAAGAGATGAAGAAAAGGCTAGAGCCAAAGAAAGGTTTTTTTCTCATAGAGATGAATTTGGCCAGTGGGATCCAAAAAATCAAAGACCTGAGCTTTGGAATATTTTTAATGGGAAACATAATTTAGGCGAACATTTTAGAGTATTTCCGCTAAGCAATTGGACAGAGATGGACATTTGGCAGTATATTCTTGCTGAAAACATTGAGATCCCATCGTTATATTTCGCTCATCAAAGAGACGTTATATGGAGAAATAATACTTGGCTACCTGTTTCAGAGCATCTTCAAATTGATGACAATGAGGAAGTGAAAAATATTCAAATAAGATTTAGGACGTTAGGAGACATTACCATTACAGGAGGAAACGAATCTGATGCGGATACGCTAGAAAAAATTGTAGATGAGGTAGCAGCAGCGAGAAATACAGAAAGAGGAAATAGAGCGGATGATAAGAGATCAGAAACATCAATGGAGGACAGGAAAAAAGAGGGTTATTTTTGATTTTAAAGGCTTTAGGAGTTTGGTTTTAGGCATTAGCTAACATTTTAGTTTATTTCATGAGAAATTTTAGAGAATTAGAAATTTGGTCGTTAGGCAAAAGGCTTACTACCGAAATTTATCAGTTGACAAGTGATTTACCTAAGTCAGAAATATATGGACTAACTTCTCAAATGAGAAGAGCAGCCGTTTCAATTCCATCAAATATAGCGGAAGGTTGTAGTAGGAATTCGAATAAGGAGTTCATTCGTTTTTTAGAAATTGCAATTGGCTCTTCTTTTGAATTAGAAACACAATTAATTATTTCTGAGGAATTAGAGTTTCTTTCTCAAAATGAAGTTCAAGGACTTCTTCGATCTCTCTCGATCCTTCAGCCTAAAATAAATTCGTTTATTCAATCAGTAAAGAAATTTCAAAAGTAAAGTAAAGATGTCGCAAAAATCAACACCAACACCTAACTCCCAATCCCAAAAACCTAATTCTTACCTAGATATGGAACTGTTACGCTTCACTACTGCTGGAAGTGTGGACGATGGGAAGAGTACCTTGATTGGTAGGTTGCTTTTTGATTCAAAATCAATTTTTGAAGATCAATTAGAGCAGGTAAAACAAGCAGGTGAAAGAAAGGGAAAGACTGAAGTAGATCTTGCACTATTGACTGATGGCTTAAAAGATGAAAGAGAGCAAGGAATCACAATCGATGTTGCTTATCGTTATTTCGCTACTCCAAAGAGGAAATTCATTATAGCTGACACTCCTGGTCATATTCAGTATACACGAAATATGGTGACAGGCGCTTCTACGGCAAACGTGGCTTTGATATTGATAGATGCTCGAAAGGGTGTTATTGAACAAACGCAAAGACATTCAATCATAGCTTCATTGCTACAAATTCCACATTTGGTGGTTTGTATAAATAAAATGGATCTTGTTGATCATGATCAACAAGTTTTTGAGGATATAAAGAAATCATTCGAAGACTTTGCTTCAAAACTGGATGTAAAAGATGTTCGATTTATTCCAATAAGTGCCTTAAATGGAGATAATGTAGTAAACAGAAGTGAGAACATGCCTTGGTTTGAAGGATCTACTCTTTTGTATACATTGGAAAATATTCATATAGGGAGTGATCACAATCATATAGACTGCCGTTTTCCTGTTCAAACGGTGATCAGACCACAGACAGAAGAGCACCATGATTACAGAGGTTATGCGGGAAGAATCGCTGGAGGAGTTTTCAAACCAGGAGATGATATTATAGCATTGCCTTCAGGCTTCACATCTAAAATAAAGTCTATTGATACTTTCGAAGGACCAATTGAGGAGGCGTTTGCTCCCATGTCAGTTACTATAACATTGGAAGATGACATTGATGTGAGTAGAGGAGATATGTTAGTAAGAAGCAACAATCAGCCTGTTTCAAGCCAAGACATTGATGTGATGCTCTGCTGGCTCAACAATAAGGGGCCTCAATCAAGAACCAAGTATACAATAAGACACACCTCAGCAGATGCCAAGGCTATGATCAAAGAGGTAAGGTATAAGCTAGATATAAGTACTTTACACAGAAACGAAGAAGACAAGGATGTGAAGGCGAATGATATTTGTCGTGCGACAATCAGAACCACACGTCCGTTACTTATTGATTCATATAAAAAGAATAGGAATACAGGAAGCATTATATTAGTTGATGAAGGGACGAATGAAACAGTAGCTGCTGGAATGATAATATGATTGACTTAGTAACATTACTTGCAATTGCTAAAGAGGCTTCCATTGCTGCTGGATCCGATATTTTAGAGGTTTATGAATCTGGAGATTTCTCTGTAGAAGCAAAGTCTGATGACTCTCCACTTACAAAGGCGGATAAAGCGGCTCATAATAGAATTGTTGACTTCTTAGAAAAAACGAGCATTCCTATTTTAAGTGAAGAAGGAAGAGATATTCCGTACTCTGAGAGATCTAAATGGGAATATTTCTGGATGGTTGATCCTTTGGATGGAACAAAGGAATTTATAAAAAGGAATGGAGAGTTTACAGTAAATATTGCTTTGATTCACGATGGTGAACCCATTCTTGGTGTTGTATATCCTCCCGTGACAAATGAACTTTATTGGGCAGTAAAGAACCAAGGAGCTTTTAAGCAGAAAGGAGAAAACGTAGTAAGGCTCACAACATCTAAAAAATCTTTATCGGAAGAAAGGTTGAAGGTCGTGGCATCAAGATCTCATTTGAGTAGGGAAACAGAAGATTATCTGAACAAATTGAAAATGCCTGAAATTGTTTCAAAAGGAAGCTCTCTGAAGTTTCTCTTCATAGCTGAAGGGCTGGCTGACGTTTATCCTCGTTTTGGCCCCACAATGGAGTGGGATACTGCTGCAGCTCATGTTATTGTTAGTGAATCTGGAGGATCAGTGGTTCTTGATGATGAAAAAACAAAACTCTCTTACAATAAACAGAACTTATTAAATCCAACCTTTATAGTTTTGCCCTTTAATTAAAGAGAGATTCATGCGTACTCCTTTTCTAGGGATTTTGTTTTTGACATTAATTTTAGGTTTTGAGAGCACTATAAGTGCTCAAGATCTGAATAATGTATCACCATCCAATCTTAAGTCACTTAATGTTGATCAATTATCTGACGCTCAAATTGGTAAATTAATAAAGCAATTTGAAGAAAGTGGTTACTCGGAGCAACAGATAGAGGTTTTAGCTAGAGCAAGAGGTGCTTCTGAAATTCAGATTTCTAATCTTAGAAAAAGAATTGCTGACTACAAATCT
>JBGCFL010000061.1:0-4445 GCA_045106975.1 Ekhidna sp.
TGAAGCCATTTTCACTGCAAATGCCCAATGTTCAACTCCATCAGTCGTAGTGAATTTTGGAACAAATTCTCTACATGCTTTTAGGTCCTCCTGCTCGTCTGCATCAGTAATTAAATTTGCAAAAGCAGGATTAGCATTCCAGAGAAATAATGGATGTGAATACTCAACAGAATCATATTCATCCGAATAATTTCCATAAGTCTGAGAAAGCTTATTCACCATCACTAAATTCTCTACTCTACCCAAGGCCTCAGACAGCATGAAATCTCCTAGTGTGTCTTCACTCATGTAATCGAAGAACAAATCCACACCTATGACTGCCGGGTCATACTTGCTAATCGAGTCCAACATGATGGCAATACCAGCTCTCGATTCGAGCCCAACATTAACCATCACTACGTTTTGGTCAGCTACTGGATCATCCAACAACTGAGAGAAATAAATATCAGTAATCTCCATATCTCCGAATGCATCTCCAATCGGATCTAATACATCAAAGATCTTGAAAGCAGATAGATTCCCTAAAAAGGCTCCTAGTGCTAAAATAAAAACGGTTCCTAGAATTACATCTAGCCAAAATCTTTTAAACATTGTGGTTAAATTAGTTGGTGAGTATATCTTGTTCAGAAATACAAATGCAATTAAAACATTTATCTACTACGTTCGCAACAGTCATATTAGAATGATCCAATTTTACATTGAAATTACCCTATTAAAAGCGGAATATTAGCCTTATGGATTCAACTTTTCGGCGAACGCCTACTATTCATCTACAAGACTTGAAAAACCAACTATTTCAAGGTGATAGAGTCGCTTTGAGTAGAGCTATTACTCTAGTCGAAAGTAAACGTTCTGATCATAAAAAACTAGCTGGCGAATTGATTGATTTAATCATTAATAAAACAGGAAATAGCTTACGTATTGGCATAACAGGAGTGCCTGGTGTAGGCAAAAGTTCTTTTATAGAATCCTTTGGAAAACACCTCACCAAGATGGGGAAGAAAGTAGCTGTTCTTTCCATTGATCCAAGTAGCTCCAGATCAAAAGGCAGCATTCTTGGAGATAAGACAAGAATGGACGAGCTATCTATAGACCCAAATGCTTTCATCAGACCTTCTGCATCAGGATCTAATTTGGGTGGAGTTGCTTCTAATACACGAGAATCAATTCTACTTTGTGAAGCTGCTGGTTTTGATGTCATTCTTGTTGAAACAGTAGGTGTAGGGCAAAGTGAGACAGTCGTGAAAGACATGGTTGATTATTTCTTACTGCTAATGCTTGCTGGTGGCGGAGATGAATTACAAGGCATCAAACGGGGAATAATGGAAATGGCAGATCACATTCTCATCAACAAAGCTGATGCTGGCAATTTGGAAATGCCAAAAAGAGCTCAAAGAGATTACAAAAACGCAGTTCATCTATTTCCTCCAAATGAGGCTGATTGGATTGTTCCTGTAGGCCTTTGTTCTGCTATTGAAAAAACGGGACTTGATGATGCCTGGGAAAAAATGCTGAGATACCAAGAGAGCACCTCCACAAATGGTTGGTTTGAAGAAAACAGAAAAAGGCAAAGATCAAAGTGGTTTCATGAACGTATTAGAGCTCAATTAGAAATTGATTTCTTTTCTAGAGAAGGAATAAAAGAAGAAATAGAAAAAAGGGAGGAAAAAATTTCCTCCCAAAAAATATCGGTTCGTAAAGCAGTCGATGAATTGTTTAATTAAAAACGAATCCGTTTGGCGCTCTTCCTGAAGGAAAAGTTGTCATGAGCTCTCCTGACGCATTGTACTGAAAGACCTCTCCGTCTTCAAGAAAAGCTTTGCTATCTCCTAAATACATCATTCCTGTATTTGGGTCAATACCGATCCCATAAATTGATATTGCTGTTTCATTTACTATAAATGGCTCTGAAGAAATAGAGCTAGTCGAGACATTCTGCTCAAACACATTATTTCCTACATAGAAGTAAATATTGGTTCTTTCCATACTCATTGCAAGTTTGGCAGCATAGTTAGTATTGAGTTCGTAGGTCGTCTCAATTTCATTACTAGAAAGATTTACCTTATGTAATGCGCCATCATTTGCAGGGCTGAAATTTGCGTCAAAACCTCCCGCACAAGCTACCCATAAGTTGCCCGTAGCATCTATCTCCATTTGTTTGGGACTAGCAGATACTTCTATTTCTTCTACGCTATTATCTGATAAATCAATAATAGAAATGGTATTTCCAAAACTATTAGATACGTATGCTTTTCCATTTTCTACAACAATGTCCTCAGCACCAAAACCTACTGTCACTCGAGAGTCAATACTTCCAGTAGCTACATCAAAAATGGTTACTCTGCCGGCATCAGAAAAGCTAACCCATTCGGTTAAATAACCTTTCCCCTCTGAAACAGCAGCATATCTAGGCAATACTACATCGGTAATACTATATACACTTTCAAAAGTGTATGCATTCACTACCTCCACTCTATTGCTATTATTTATCACAACAAAGATTAGCCCATCGCTAAATGTCGCTGATTGTACAACATCTCCAAGTTTACCTCCATTAATACTTTTAAAAACTGTTTGCTCAGTATTCCCTCCATTTTTATTGAAGTATGAAATAGAGCCGTCTCCATCTCCAAAGTTCCCTTCGTTGATTACAAATACTCCACTTTCATAATCCCCTAGAACTACAGTATCGTCTTCACTACACGATACAAAGAATACCGAGAGTATTATAATTGATTTAAAAAAAACTTGCTTCATTATTTTGGTTATAGTTTAATAATTAATTCAGTTAAAAAATTTCTTCCTGGCATAGCTATGTTGCTCACGTTCTCGTAATCTTTATCGAGAATATTATTCAAGCTTAGCCTTAGTTTCATATTAGATGTGCCAAACATTTGTTGTTTCTCCACAGTCAAGTCCAATAGCATAAAGTCATCAAGTTCACTTTGTTTGGAGTTCGTGAGAGTCGTATATCTCACTCCCGTGTAGTTTCCCCTAAAAACTACTATGATGTTGTTCTTTGACACGGAAAGAGAAGAGTATCCTGAATGTTTAGGAACGTATATCAATTGGTTCTCCTCTTCAATTGATTCATCCGAGGATAATGTCAATTCATAATCAATAATCCAGTGAATATTTGCAAAGCTGAATGGTAAACTGATATCGCTTGTTGCCTCAATTCCTTTTGTAGAAACCTCTCTTAAATTAGATGGAGTAAAGATTCCATTTACAGGAGTCCACTGAATCCAGTCTTTTACATTCGACATAAAAGCGGTGGCTCCCAATGAAATGTTCGATTGATTAAAATCAATTCCTAACTCAGCATTTTTACTCCTTTCTGGACTTAGGTCAGGATTCCCTCCGGGTACCCAAAAACGATCATTGAATGTAGGGATTCTATACCCTTCACTTAATTGCATTCTAATATTGAAGAGACCTAACATACTTTCAACACCCAGAGAGGGTGTGAAAACAGCATTATCTTCTTGAAATGATTCTCGCAAATTGATTGACGCCCTTAACCACTTCTGTGGAGATAGAGAAAATGACGAATAAGCATGCAGCTGTCCCATTTGCTCAACTTCTGAATAGCTATCAGATCTAACCCATGACTGTATCGTATTCACTCCTACTCTTGTAGAAAACCAATCATTGATAGGAAAATCAAATGCGTATTGCCCAGAAAAAGTATGTGCAATAGTTTCTGAAGTCAGATTATAAATAGTAGTCTCGCCAGCATAACCTATGGAAGTGAAAAATGTAGCGTCACCAACATATTGTTCATGACTTATCACCCCCCTTAGGTTTTTAGTAAGCAATTGATTCCTAGAAGCACTCGTTTTGGTAGGCTGTGCTTCTCTGTCATTCTCAGCATAGGCTAATTCAGAAAAAAGATGATGATTTCTTTTCTGATAATTGAATCTCTGAGAGAACCCTTTCCTTTCAATAGCAGCATTGGGTTGCCTTACTTCTTCTCCTCTTAATTGGTATTTGAAGTCATTCTCTATCCGACCATAAAAGATCCGTGTTTCGGCTAAAAGTTTAGGAGCTAACTCTAACTGGAGCTTAACTCCTGCATTCCACTGACCGAAGCTTCCTATACTAGAATAGAAAGAAACCACAGAATCTTTAGCAAGCACAGAATTGTCCATGACTACTGTACCACCAATAGAGCCACTCCCAAACAGAGAACTTGTGCTTCCTTTCACCACGGTCACATCATCGATCAAAAAAGAAGGGAAAATGGAATAATCACTCTGTCCTAAGGTGGGTGAATTAACTGGTATACCATTCCAAAGCACATTAGTATGACTGGCTGAAGTTCCTCTTAAAGAAATAGTGGAGAGTCCTCCATTTCCATAGTTCTTAAAAAATAATGCTGAATTCTCTCCTAGATTTTGCAATGAGCCAGACTCGCCCAATGAGATAGATTTCATAGATGATCC
>JBGCFL010000062.1:0-4288 GCA_045106975.1 Ekhidna sp.
GTCTTTCAGCATGTTGTTAGACTCAACATCTACTGGAGTTCCCAGCCCCTCATAATTATTCATTCCAAGTGAAAAGTATCTTTGGTTACTGAGATGAATCCTCCATCGATTAGGAAGTTTCTTTGAGTAAATATCAGAATAAGAACCATTAGATGGCTCTCCTAAAAGCGTCACATTGGGTAACTCCGCCATCATCATCGCAAACACGTCTGCAGCGCTTACAGTACGATCATTCGTTATCAATACAACGGGATGTTTGAAGGGCTTCTTCCCTGTAGGCTTTATGTATTTCTCGTTAAGCTCACCAAACTCTCCGTCTTTTCGAGTCTGTTTTAGAAAACCAGTCATCTTCTCTTCAACAAACCTTCCAGCTATTTTTTGAGAAAATTCATCCGTTCCACCCATATTAAATCGGATGTCAATAATTAAGCTCTCCACATCAGAAAACTCATTGAAGATTTTATTCAATTGACTATTCAATGAAAAGCCGTCCATTTTCAGAAATGTACTGAACGATCTAAAGAATCTTAGGTACCCACCCTTACTATTGGTGGTGTAAGTGAATAATTTTTTATCTCTGAACTTAGGACCAATCTGTTTAATGGAATCAAAACCATTTCTGTAAAGGGTAGTCTCTGTCATATTTCGAAACTCTGTTCCCAAGTCTTTATTGGGTATAGATGATAATTCATCCCTTATTCTCGACTTTCTCGATGCTGAAAAAGCAGTATCAAGATCTTTAGCTCTAATTGTTATGTGAGCATCATTGAGAGGTTTTACCATTTCCGTAAAGATTTGGAATAGCTCAAGATCAGTCGTCTCCACTGTTACTTTTGAAGAAAATTCATTTCGCATTTGCGACCAATTAATCTTCTTTTCTTCAAAACTGGCATAGCTATCATTGAATAGGTTCCAAAACGCTTCAAAGTTTTCGATAGGCTTGTTTATCTGACCAAATCCTCCTGTACTTAGCAGGATAAGGCACAGTAATCCTGTCAACTTCATTATTGTACTATTTCTCATGGCTATTCGTATTGAAGTGTTTGAGCAGGGTTGAGCTTGGCAACTTTCAGTATTTGGTAGCCCACTGTGCCTAGTGCAAAAACAGACACTATAATCAAAGCAACTGCCAGCATTAGCCAAGGAAAGTCAATTCTATAGGCATAATTATTCAGCCATCCATCCATTAAAAAATAGATCGCTGGAAAGCCAAAAACAGCTGAAAAGCCTATCAAGGAAAAGAAATCCTTATAGAAAATATACAATATTTGACCACTCGATGCACCCAATACTTTCCTCACTCCTACTTCCTTGGATCGCTGAATTGATAAGAAAGAAGCAAGTCCGTAGAGACCTAAAACAGCTATGAATATGGCTAGGAAAGCAAATGTCATGAACGTATCTCCAAATCTTCTATCTTGATCATATAGTGCCGCAAATCGCTCATCCAAAAAAGTAGGCCCGAATGGCGCATTAGGATAAAAAGAAGCCCATGTAGACTCAAGATGCTCCATCCCTTCTTTATAATTATTCGCCTTCAACTCAATCACTAAATCGTCTGCCGAACTCCATGGCATATAAATAGTAGGCTCCACTTGAGATTTCAGCGTGGTTCTATTAAAGTCCTTTGCAATACCAATAATGGTAAATTTCGTATTGGACTCATCATCTCCAAACTGGATTTTCATATTAATCAAAGAGGAAGCATCAGCAACATTGAATCTTCGAATAAAGGCTTCATTGGGCATTATAGCAACTGAATCTGATTTCATATTGGTATCGAAGTTTCTCCCCGCTAACAACTCCATATCCATGGCGTCTAGAAATCCCTCATCATTATACTGAATGTACGTAGTACCTTCTACTGGTTCGGTGAGTCCAACAATTTTTGCCGGATTAGTTGTAGAATTGATGTCTGAGGCATTTCCTCCTGGAAGGTTAGAAGTGGCCCCAACTGCCTCTATGGAAAAGTGATTTCTCAATTCAGCTTTGAACGCTTTAATCTTATTTCTATGCGCAACTTCCTGCTCCTCCGTTTCTGAATCAGATTCGGGAATGGTCACATTCACCACTTGATCTACAGATATTCCTATATCCTTTCCCTGCATGTAATTGACTTGCTGATAAATAGTAAATGTAGAAGCAATCAATATCAATGATGCTGCGAACTGCACAATCACAAGCCCTTTTCGCATCATCACACCACTTTTTGAATTTTTGAATTTTCCTTTCAGAATAGTGATTGGCTTAAACTCTGAAAGCACCAATGCCGGGTAAAAGCCCGAGGCGAAAGTCCCAATTAAAACGAATATGAATAATGAGGAAATGAAGGCTCCATATCCAAAAACGCTAGTGATGACCTCCTTACCTACCAATTGGTTAAAGTAAGGGAAGGTGAGCTGTGCCAGAATGAGTGCAATGATTCCTCCTATAAGATTTACTAAGAATGCCTCGCATAAGAATTGAATAATTAGTTGTTTTCTGAAAGCTCCAATGACTTTTCTAATACCTACTTCTTTAGCACGTTCTAAAGCACGAGCAGTAGAAAGATTAATGTAGTTGACCCAAGCAATCAAGAGAATGAAAACAGAGATAATGATTAAGAAATTAACCGCTTTTTCACTCCCATGAACTTGAGGTTCAAAGGTGAAATCTTCTTTCAAGTGAATGTCTAGTACTCTGTGAATATCTACACGAGTCCCACTATCTTCCCAACTTTCGCCATCATCAGGATCATTTATATACTCATTCAAAATGATATTTGCCTTTTTGGTAAGGTCTTTTTTATCTGCCACACTACCTGTTTTAATGTACACATAGTAGTTGTCCCAGTTCCACTCATCGTAATCATTTCCGTCAGCTAGTGTTTTGTCTGAAACAAGCATATCAAATCCATAATGTGTATTATCAGGAATGTCCTTAATAATACCAGTCACTTTTAAGGTCGCTTTGTACGGTGAAATGACTTCAAGAAATTGTCCCATTGGATCAGTACTTCCAAAATAGGCTTTTGCTCTACTTTCAGTCAGCACTACTGTCTCTGGCTCTGAGAGCATTGTTCCTTTATCCCCTTCTAAAACAGGGTAGTTAAACATCTCTAAGAAATTAGGATCCGCCGTAATGACGCGAAGCTCTCGAAAGAAAGTCTCTCCATTTCTGATTTGCATAAAATCAAATTTCTTAGAGACTGTGGCTAAAGTGACTTCTGGGAGTTCGTCTTCGAGAAATTGTGCTGTGGGATGAGAGCACATAGCATCTTTGTCTCCATCTACCCCGCTGATCATTTGCACCTTGGAGACACGATATATTTGATCCGCGTCATTGTGAAATGAATCATACCCTTTTTCAAACTGAATGTACTCAAACATTAAAAGGAAGCTAGCAAGGCCAATGGCCAGTCCTACTACATTGATGGCCGTAAACATCTTATGTCTAGCCAAACTTCGAATGCTTATTTTGAAATAATTTTTTAACATACCCGTGTCCTTTATTATTGAGTTTCTAATTATTGGTCTTAGCAGTGAAAGCCTAAAAAGTAGAAGCACATCCACACAATATTTCCATTGAGCGGATTTTAGTCCATGCTCCAAATGATCGCTATACAGCTCTTCCAAGTCTCCCTTTATGTCAGGGTAGAAGTCTGGATGGCAATACAGTTTAAAAAGCTGATCTGCTATTCGTTTGATCATACTGTTTTGAGATCCAAAGCCATTTTGGGGATAGAGTTCCACAGATCAATTCTTACGTCTTGAGAATGTTTCAGCGCTTCCTTTCCATAGGCAGAAATGGTAAAGAATCTCTTGGGCTTGCCTCCTCTTTTTTTATCGGCTTCACCTAAGCGACTGTCCATATAGCCTTTCTTTTCCATCCTTCTCAAAGCAGATTGCAATGCCCCTACGCTGACCTTTCTCTTCAGCCTAGATTCAATCTCCTCCTTGATGGCTACCCCATAAGCTTCATCGTAAAGCACTCCTACTGTTAGAAGTACTATTTCTTCAAATTCACCAAGTTGATATTTTTTCATTCGTAATAGTTTTTGGTACCAGACACTATCAATATCCTAAATGTAGTATTCGTATACAAACATAAAAAGGTTTCATTAATTTCCTAAATGTAGTATTGATTCAATACTTTTCTTTCTCTATTTCTTAGAATGCATGATTCAAACGAAAAATACATGCACAAAAAAAGCCTCGATCTCTCGAGGCTTTCCATATATTATTACCGATTTGTTAGTCTAGTCTTTCTTCTTACCTGACTTTTTACTTCCAGATCCTGCAATAGAGCT
>JBGCFL010000063.1:0-9985 GCA_045106975.1 Ekhidna sp.
AACTTCCTATCTGGAAAAGATGTCTTAACTGAAGAATCTAAGCCTAAGTTAGATCACGTGGCAGAAATTTTAAATGCACATCCTACTTATAAAATTAAAGTGTCGGGTTACACAGATAGTTCAGGAAATGAAGCTTCTAACTTAGTATTGTCTAAGAAAAGAGCGACAGCAGTCAAAAACTATTTGATTACTGACGATGTAGCTGCAAATAGAATCATTGCTGATGGTTTTGGAGTAGCTAATCCAGTAGCTGATAACAGCACTAGAGAAGGTAGAGCAAAAAATAGAAGAGTAGAGTTTGAGATAGTTTTTAACTAGTTCTCGTTCTAATGATGAAGAAAGGGGCTTAGGCCCCTTTTTTTTGTTTTAAGTTCAAGAATAATTTTGAATTGGCTGCTTAGCGAAACAGTATTACTAATCATTAATTACCAATTTGTAGCCTATTCCCCGAATATTGACAATCTTAACGCTGCTGTCATCTTGCAGCTTGGCGCGAAGCTTAGAGATAAAAACATCTAAAGTTCTTCCTACATAATTTCCATCATCCTCCCATATTTCATTTAATATGACTTCACGTTTTACTTGCCTGTTGGCACATGAGTGAAGTAATTTTAACAGATCAGCTTCCTTACTAGTCAATTCTGAAGCTGTACCATCCAGTATCAATTGCGCATTTCGATGATCGAATCGATAGTTGCCTATTTTGATTAATCCATCATTTGATGTCCTGCTTCGTTTGTAGAAAGCAATCAGACCAATTCCAAACAAGACAGATATTCCTATCCCGATGTGAATTGCTATTTCAGAGTTCAAATCCGACTTTTGTTCTGATTCCAAATCAGTCATTATATCCTGTTTTTCAAGTATTGTAAATACTAGACTGAAACAATCTGTAGATTGGCCTCTTGGGTTGCATGGAACTATATCTTGATGACTTTCATTGTCAATTTCGAAACTGTAGACAACTTGCTCTGTTTCGCATTCTTCTACTTCTACAATATATCTTATTGCAGTTTTATTCTCCAGCATGACTTCACTTACAGCTCTAACCAAATCATCTGGCTTAAAACCAAATTTAGATTCAAATTCAATTCTATATTGATGATTTGTGTTGATGATTGGCAGCACTTTAGAAACACTATCTGCAGCATTCAGCAAAATTCTATGTCCTATCATTCTTAGTGAAACTTCAACGTGTTTTTGTTCGAAAGTCTCCTGTGCATTTATTCTCACAAGGAGCATTGATGAGAAGGCCAATAAGAATGTAAGTCCGATTCGTCTAGAATACATATCACAAATCTATTTTAATCTGATCCAGTCAAAACTGTTTTACATAAGATTTACATCATTTTACATTTATTAATGCATGAAGATTTTGATAGATCGTATTCTTGGTAGAGAATTTCAACAAATAGAAACGATATGAAAAAAGGATTAGTGATTGTATGTATGATAGTGAGTACTCTTAGCCTAATGGCTATTGGTTTTGTGAGACAACAAGAGACCACCATTGAGAAAAAAATCAATGTTGAAATGCTGACTACTGATGTAGAAAAAGTAAATAAAACCTCAAGAGATTACGCTGGTATCTTCGACGATTTTGCATTGGATGTTAGTACTCGTTTTATCGCAACCATTTCAAAAGAAGACCTTAATAAGGCCGAATCAATTAGTCAAATAATACCTCGTGATGCTAATTGGGGTCGATATTCTATTATTGAAACACATGTTAGAATTGACAACTTTGATTTAGAAACTAAAGTGAAAGGGACTGATCTAGTTCTCAATGATGATCAGTTGGCATTACTCAAGACAGTAGAATACTCCGATAATCTTCAATTTGGTGCTGAACACTCCACAAGTAGAGAATCGGGAAGCTTAAACTATATGGTGTCGGTAGTTCCAGAAAAGCAAGCAACGTATGCAGATGGCAAGGATCAATTGATTTCCTATCTCAAAGAAAACAGTAGCACCATGATTACACTATGGAAAAACAATCAGTGGCGTGGTGGAAAAATTAATTTCACAATAGATGAACAGGGAGCTGTTTTAGATGTCAATCTTATATCTACTTCGGGAAACCCAACTATAGATCAGCATATGAAGACGCTTATTACTGAGACAACTAATAAATGGTCAGCTGCAGAAAATTCGAAGGGTGAAAAAGTAGAACAAGTCCTTACCTTTTCATTTGGTAGTCTTGGGTGTTAATGTAATGCTCTATGAATTCTGACTAAAAGAGAATACCTCTTAAAGGAATGGGAATTGACTCATTCCTTAATTTGCTAATGATACCTATACCGCAGCTTACCGATTTATAACCGCAGCTTACCGATTTGCTATTTCTATTGCTCATGATCTTTGAGAGTTTTGAATCATCATTTAAACAATACGATCATGAGCAAATCACAAAACGGAAATCAAAGAACATGGCTAGGTATCTTTTTGGTAGGATTAGGTTCTTACTTTTTACTTAGAAATCTAGATTTAATTCCTTCATTTATTCCTTACTACCTCTTCGGATGGGAAACTATCATGATTCTTGTTGGAGGCTCTATGGTTGTCACGGGTAGAAGAGAAGGGTTTGTGTTTTTACTAATAGGTAGTTTGTTCCTTGCACCTGAAATTTTTGATATACCACGAATCAGAATGAGAGACTGGTGGCCTGTCATCTTAATAGCTATAGGAATATCCATATTCTTGAAACGACGAGGAATGAATGCACCCAGAATAGGAGAGGTCGATGATGATTTTTTTGAAACAACTTCCATTTTTGGAGGGTCTGAGAAATCGTTTACCTCTAAAAATTTTAAAGGAGGGAAGATGACGGCCGTATTCGGTGGTGCTGAAGTTCATTTAGATAATGCAGAATTGGCACCTGAAGGAGCTACAATAGATTGCTTTTGTATGTTTGGAGGACATGAAATTTATGTGCCAAATGACTGGACTGTAGTCAATGAAAGCTTTGTCATCTTTGGAGGTTTTAGTGATTCAAGACCAAATACGATAAAAGATGAAAACAAAGTGCTTCGCATAAAAGGATCTGTGATCTTTGGTGGTGCAGATGTAAAAGGAGTTTAATTTAACTTCCTCAAACAAACACACATCTCTTAATCACATGAAACACCCATTACTAAACGGAATAGGCTTTAAGTTTTACCTTTTAGTATGGGTGTTTATTGCTTTAATTCATGGGAGTATTTTATACTTCCATTACAGTTTTTCGCTAGAAATTGCTGCTCTAGAGAGCCTTACCTTTAATCTCATCTTTAGTACAATAGCATCTGGTTTTTGGTATATAGTAAGTTTTAACAACCAAAAAAGGGATGAACTATCAGTAATTACTACTCACTTAGGAGCAGCTATTTTTATTGTATCTTCTTGGTTATTTATTGCTAATCATCTTCTGAAACTCATTTTTAATGAATGCAACAGTTATCTCCAATTTTTAGAGGAATCATATATTGGGAGACTGATCATTGGTATGATGTTTTACAGCATAACTGTTCTTATTCTCTATCTTATCAAGTATTATAGAGATACGCAAGAGCGCTTGAGTAGAGAGCTAGAGTTGCAAAATATGCTCAAAGACTCTGAGTTGAGAATGCTTAAGTCTCAAATCAATCCTCATTTTATTTTCAATAGTCTTAATTCCATTAGTGCACTCACTATTTCAAAGGGGGAATTGGCCAGAGAAATGGTGATTAAGCTCAGTGACTTTCTTCGCTATTCATTAGGAAAGGGGAATGAGGAGATGAATTCACTCAAAGATGAAATCAAGAATGTGTCTCTATATCTTGACATTGAAAAGGTGCGTTTTGGAGAACGTCTTCAATTTGAAAATAAGGTGAATGAAGAGTGTTTGGATGTGAAGGTTCCTAACTTGATTTTGCAACCCATTTTTGAAAATGCTATAAAATTTGGGGTGTATGATAGCACGGAACTGGTGACTATTCGCCTAAAATGCGAATCGAAAAATGATCTTCTACACATCTCCATTAATAATAATTTTGATAAAGATGCAGTGCCATCGAAAGGAGAAGGTATAGGACTTGAAAGTGTAAGGAAGAGACTGAATTTAGTGTTTGATAGATCTGATTTGCTAGAGATACACAAAGAAGAAACAGAGTTTACGGTAATAGTAAAAATACCTCTTAGACAAGAAGAAGATGAGTAAGATAAGAACATTGATTATTGATGATGAATACCTGGCTAGAGAAATCATAAGCTCCTATTTATCACTGGATGATGAAATTGAAATAATAGGAGAATGTGAAAATGGATTTGATGGATTCAAACAAATCAATGAACTGAAACCTGATCTTGTTTTCTTGGACATCATGATGCCTAAGCTCACCGGATTTGAAATGCTAGAATTGTTGGAGAATCCTCCTGTGATCGTCTTCAGCACAGCATATGACGAGTATGCGATAAAGGCATTCGAAAAAAATGCAGTAGACTATTTGCTTAAACCCTATGGAAAAGAACGTTTTTTTGAAGCATTAAATAAGGCGAAGTACAAAGTGATCACAGAGGTCAATTCTAAGGAGAGCAAGACCCTTGGGTTGACTCAAGTACTAGAAGAACACTATGAGAAAAAGGAAATGGTTACGAGGATTGCAGTTCGTATGGGAACCAAAATTCATATTGTTTCTGTAGATCAGGTACAGTACTTTGAAGCAATGGACGACTATGTGAAATTGTACACAGCATCTGGTTCATTTCTGAAACAGAATACCATGAAGTACTATGAAAGTCACTTGCCAGAGGATGACTTTTTAAGAATACATAGATCCTACATAGTAAGACTAAAGGAGATAGATAGGGTAGAGCTAATGGGGAAAGATACCCATGTAGCTATTTTGAATGATGGCACTCAATTGAGCGTGAGCCGATCTGGTTATTCCAAGTTGAAAGAGGTGCTGGGGTTTTAAGTACAGTAGTGCTATTGATCAGTCTCCCTGATCTCAATGGAAGGCCATGGCTAGACTCTTAAGAAACGACTTGACCTTTTCAATCAATGCAGTGGCGAAACCTACCCTTGAAAGAAATGATGAGTTTTTCTAATGTAAAATGAATGTAAATGCCCATTTGATGAGTTTTTGATGTAGTTCAATTGTACTCGTTCCTAATATTCAATACATATTATTGTATCCTATTTCGTTAAAATAAAGCAAAAAAATATTTTGATGCGTCCTTCTAAAATCAGTAGTGATTTTTTATTTTTTTTGATAATTATTTTATTAATGATTTTCCCCTTGGATATCCATTCTCAGGTAACACTAAGAGATAGTGTGATCTCTTGGCAGCATCATAGGTTTGAGCTCAATGATGACTATGGGCTTCAATCTTATACTACAGATGATGCTGATATTCAACAAGTTACTTTTGAGGGAAAGGTGATTGAAAACGAACTCATTCGTTTAGTTCTGCTCCCCGAATATGGAGGTAGAGTTATATCGTTTTTCTATAAGCCTACCCAGCATGAATACCTTTATCAAAGTGAGTGCGGGTCACCATATGGAATAGGAGAAGGCAATTTCTATTATAACTGGTTGATGGTGTATGGAGGCATTTTTCCCACTTTCCCCGAGCCCGAGCATGGTAAAACATGGTTATTACCTTGGGACTTTTCCATTATCACAGAGAGTGAAGATTTAGTCACTTTAAGAATGGAATATACGGATAACCAAAGTTATTCTGGAGCTCCGGGAAGTTTTAACAATGGAGTTACCAATATCACATGTCAGATAGATGTAAGTGTTTTCAAAAACTCTGCTGTATGGGATTATGATGTCAAGCTAATCAACAATAATAATGCAGCTGTTAATTATGAGTACTGGACTTGTACCACACTTACACCAGGCTCTGAGTCGGGAGAAACTGAATCTCCACTGAGTTCAGAAATCATTGTTCCAGTAGAACAATATTTTGCAGCTTGGAGTCCAAACGCTTGGATTGGAAGACAAAATTCGGTGTATGATTTCTCTCGTATTAATTACCTAAATGAATGGAATGACATGGGTATAGCATATGCTAATGAGCTTGAAAGTAGCTATTGGGGAGTGATCAATCATGAAAATGAGGAAGGAGTATTCCGTATTTCAGATAATGCAGAAACTAAAGGAATGAAAATATGGACTTGGGGCAAGAATAATATAGACAATGATATGTTTGATTTCAGTAATGGGGGAGCAGATAATTACATAGAGTTGTGGGGAGGCACTTCCAGAGCCTTTTTTGAAGATGCCACACTGGCTGCCAATCAAGTTAAATCTTGGTCTGAATCCTATTGCGCTACCACAGGAATGATTGGTATCAATGAAATGAATGAATATGCGGCTGTAAACTTGATCTGGGATGAAAACGAGAGTTTACTTACTTATGAAATAAATACATTTCAAGTAGATCAAAAGTATGCACTTGAATTATATATGGATGATTTAAATAAGGTAGAGTTACTGAGAGAAGACCTTTCGTTTGATCCTATGGGACACAGAGGCAGTATCTCTTTGGCGAACAGTACATTCCATTTCTCTGAAAATACTGTAGGCCTAAACCTATTGAATGAAAGTGGACAAAATGTGCTTCAAACCAGTAAATCGATTTCCATTCAAAATGTCCTTGGTGATAAGCAATTCAATTCTAATTTGAATGTTGTTGATTTAGGAAATTATCGTTTGGAAATACAACTTCCTAAAGAGGATAGGTATATGATCAAGGTCATTGGGATAAATGGTCAATTAATAAAAGAGCAGACCTTCGAAGAGTCAAGGTATCAATTACGAGTATCAAATAAAGGATTATACATAATACAAGTAGAAGGCAATCACTCTCTTTTTACAAAAAAAATTGTTGTCCATTGAGACTTGAGAAGTTGAAGCTAATCCTCCAAACCGAACCTTTTTTTAGCTTTTTTTATCTGAGTTTTAGATCCTAACTCAATTCCTTGTTGAGATCCGAAAATTTGATAATCATACTTTTTATGATAAATTCTATCTATTAGCATTTTAAAGGGACCTTCTTTGAGTTCAAAGTCTTGAACAGCTTTGTGCACAATAGAAAGATAGAATTCCTGTTTTTCTAAAGAGGCATGTTGAATCACAGCCCACATTACATATTCGTTACTTTCACCTACTAGAGATCGCCCAACATAAGAGCCGTAATGATTGTATAACGAATCTACCCTCATCATATTTATACTATCTAGAGCTGTTTGAAGACTCAGGTTTTTCATATAATAGTCAGTGTCTTCTGACCTGTATTTTTGATCTTCTTGTACCATCAATTTCATAAAACGAACTAGGTCTTGATCTAATTTATCTTTATTCCAGATGGTGTGACCAGAACTGATTTGCGAATCAAGTTCTTTCTTGAAATAAGGCTCATACCTTTCTGTAAGGGAGTCTATCTGCTGCTTCGTAAGATTGAGTTTATTGACTGATCGATCGTAATTTTCGAAGGGTCTAGAAGCTTGTTCTTTACCCCTTTCTTCTTCCTCTTTGCATAATAAACACAGTATTTTTTCAGAAGGTTCTTGTAATCGTCCATAGGTTACGGCTAGGTTCCAAGGCACAGCGCCTGTAAACTCTTTACTTCTTGAAGGAAATTTTTGAGCGTATCTATAATCGTTGTAAATATCTTCAAGCATTCTAATTTGGCCTTTATATTCCATATCAGAAACACCAGCTTTCTGAGTGGGGTAGTCATATTTGATTTTGAAAGGTTTATCAGCGTTGTTACACTCATATATGTAGGCAGACTTGCATGATGAGAAAATCACACAGAACAATAGCATAATGAAATAGATGTTTTTCTTCGTCATAGTTTTAAGTAAAAGCATATCTATTCTGCTATAGCATATAAATGTTTTGTATTTTCAAATATAGTAGATTATGTCTTCTTCCACCATTCACATAATAGTAGATAGACTATAGGGTTGTGGATGGTATTTTAGTATCGACAAGTATCTATAACCCCTAAATCAACTTATATGAAAACTTTTCTTCAACTACTTTTTACTTTAACTCCGTTCATGATTTTTGCTCAGGATCTTATCTTGAAACCAGCCATTAGTCCTGATGGAAATGAAATCGCTTTTTCTTATCAAGGCGATATATGGAAAGTAGGATCAGAGGGAGGCAGAGCAGATCGATTGACCATTCATGAGTCATATGAGTCCAATCCTGTCTGGTTACCTAATCAGCAAAAGATTGCTTTTCAGTCTGATCGATATGGAAACAATGACTTATATCTTATTCCCAGTCAAGGAGGAATGACAGAGCGACTCACTTATCACAGTGCATATGATCAGGTTTACAGCGCAACTAACGAGCAGCTGCTCTTTATCAGTGGTCGTATCTATAGAGAAGTAGAAAGGGAGTCGGAAATTTATCAAGTAAGTGTAGATGGAGGTACTCCAAGCAGATTCATGGATGCATTGGGGTTTGATCCCGTCTTGTCTCCAGATGGTACTAAAGTCGCTTTTGTGAGAGGAACTTGTCGTACAGCACGTGAGGCTTATGTCGGACCTGCAAATAGAGATGTATGGATATGGACTAAGGCAGATAACTCCTATGAAAAGCTAACATCCTATGAAGGAAATGACTTTGCTCCTAAGTGGCTGGACAATGAAAATCTCCTTTACATCAGCTCAAAAAGTGGAAAATACAATGTGCATCAACAAAGTTTAAGTGGAGTAGAGGAGCAATTAACTAACGAGACCGAATGGGGCGTGATGAGTTTCTCTTTTAGTGCTTCAGCAAAGAAGGTAGTCTACCAATACGGTGATCAAATAGCGTCTTTCGGACTTGCTGATAAGACAAAGACAATAATTAATATAGATGTGAATAGTGATTATCGTTTTGATCCAATAGTAAGCGAAAAAGTTACGAATAGATTAGATGAGTTTGCGATTTCTCCCAATGAAAAACTGATAGCATACGGTCACCGTGGAGAGTTGTTTCTCACGAAAAATGAGAAAGAAGAAAAACGTACAATAAGACTAACAACCACTTCAGATAGAGAAAGGGATGTAACATGGCTTAATGATTCCACATTGATTTACGTTTCAGATAAGAATGGTCAAAACGATTTGTTTATGCTCACTTCATCGGATGACGAGGAAAAGAATCTTTTCAAAACGATGAAATACAAAACCTCTATCTTAAAAGAAACGGATGGAGACGAGTTTGGGCCAATCGTATCGCCAGATGGGAAAAAGGTGGTTTACCGAAGAGGAAGGGGTAAGTTGGTTGTGAACGATATTTCTTCTGAGGGTAAGCTTTCCAATGAAAAAGTTCTTCAAGATGGGTGGGATACTCCACAGGGTGTGTCTTGGTCGCCTGATAGTAAATGGCTTTCCTATGGATTAGCAGATCTCAATTTCAATCAAGATGTATTCATACATGCCGCAGACAATAGCATAGAGCCAGTCAATGTCTCCATGCACCCTAAATACGACGGAAGTCCAGTTTGGAGTAAGGACGGAAGTAAGCTGGGCTTCATTTCTATGAGGAATAATGGAGATAGCGATATCTGGTTTCTTTGGCTACAGCAAGAAGAATGGGAAAAGTCCAATGAGAAAAGAAAACGGGAGGGTTCTGAGAGTGATGATAAGAAAGAATCTAAAGACGATAAATCAGGAAGTGAGATGACTGTCCAGATAGATTTTGATAAAATCTACAATAGAGTGCAGCAGGTGACAAGGTACTTAGGTAATGAGTCTGATTTCGTGTTTGATGAAAAAGGAAAGTTTATCTACTACACCATTGGGGGATCAGGTAGACAAGATTTTGAAGCGGAGCGAAACCTCTATAAAATCAAATGGGATGGATCGGATAAAAAGGAAGTGCTAGGAGGAGAAAAAAGTCCATATAGCCTTACGGCTTCTGCCGATGGAAAGTCCTTTTACTCTTTGACAAGAGGAGGCACGCTGTATCAAGTGAAAGGCGATAAAGCAGAAGCTCTTAGTAGATCAAGCCAA
>JBGCFL010000064.1:0-9092 GCA_045106975.1 Ekhidna sp.
TTGGGATTTGAAGTCTATGCCATAGCAGCACTCATCACATTGACAGTGGCCTTCCTTACGATGAGCTTCAAAACAGTAAAAGCAGCATTAGCAAATCCTGTTGATTCATTGAAAGATGAGTAAAACGCCTCCAAAATATCCTCTTCGATTTTTCCGATGGTTCTGCTACCCAGACTATGCGGAAGATATTGAGGGTGATCTTTTGGAGCGATTCGAGAAGAATCCTTCTAGTTGGGGCTTTACACTTGATGTATTAAAACTGTTTCGGCCAGGAATTATCAAGGAATTTGAGGGAACTAAACGATTAAATTATTACGGCATGTTTAAGCACAATCTACTTATTACGTTCAGAAGCTTTAAGCGATATAAAAGCTCATTTTTGATAAATCTTATTGGTCTTTCTTCAGGACTGGCTTGCACACTATTGATTTACCTCTGGGTGAATGATGAGGTACAAACAGATAAGTTTCATGAAAATGACGAGCGCCTTTATAGTGTCATGGGTAATTTTCATACTACTGATGGAATAAATACATGGAATGGAATGCCGATACCACTTCCAAAAGCATTAGAAGCGGAGTTTCCTGAAATAGAGAAAGCAGTTGGATCTACCAATCCCAGTTGGAGAATTGCCTTCAATCTTACATCTAATGAAAAGAAATTGAAAGCAGTTGGAAAGTATGCTTCCAAGCAATATTTCGACCTTTTTTCCTACGACCTTATTCAGGGGAGTGCAGAAAATGTCTTGTCAGGCAAAAATGGAATTGTCATTTCTGATCAACTAGCGATTAGACTTTTTGGCAAAACCAAAGGAGCCATTGGAAAGTCTATAGAGTGGAATGGGACTTCTGAAAAAGGGCAATCTATTGTTTCGGGTGTGTATAAAAATCCGCCCGAAAACTCTACCGATCAATTTGATTTTTTACTCCCGTTTGAAAACTATCTAGCTACACAACAAAACAACTGGTATGCACCTACATCTGTAGCATATGTGCTTTTACAAAAAGAGGCAGATGTTGAGGATGTCAATAAGAAAATATCTGGCTTCTTAAATACCAAAACAAAGGACTCTGAAATAGACTTATTCTTGAGACCCTACTCTGATGGCTATCTCTATGGAGACTATGAGAATGGTGTGTTGGCTGGTGGTAGGATTCAATATGTGAAGTTGTTTTCAATAATTGCGGTATTCATCCTTATCATAGCCTGTATCAATTTCATGAATCTTTCTACAGCTAAAGCCTCCAGAAGGATAAAAGAATTGGGAGTAAAAAAGGCCTCTGGAGCGAGTAGAGCAAATTTGATAATACAATATTTGAGTGAGTCCGTGGCAATGGCTTATATCTCACTTTTTGTAGCAATAGGTATAGTTATCCTGCTTTTGCCTCTGTTTAATGAAATCACGGAGAAGCAGATTATGCTTTCGTTTGACAAAACACTCATCATTTCGGCTCTCAGTATTACCCTTATAGCTGGCTTGATTTCCGGTAGCTATCCTGCCCTTTACTTATCTGGCTTCAACCCCGCAATTGTTCTGAAAGGAACGTTGAAAAATTCTGTTGGTGAACTTTGGATTAGAAAAGGTCTAGTCGTTTTCCAATTTTCTATTTCCATTATTCTTATTGTGTCCGTTTTTGTGGTTTACAGACAAGTAGAGTTCGTTCAAAATAAGCACCTTGGCTATGATAGAGAAAACGTGATTGTGTTTGAAAATAATGGCAGAATTGCCGAAAATTTTGACACATTCATAAGTGAAATGAAAAATATTTCGGGCGTGAAAAATGCATCGGGCATGACAAACAGTATGTTCTTTGCCCCAGGTGGTGGGTTGGAATGGAATGGAACGGAATCCAGCTCTAGTTTTAGTCGATTCATGGTCTATTATGATTTCATTGAGACACTTGGGCTGAAGATGAAGCAAGGGGAAAGTTTCTCAAGAACAAATAGCGGAGAGACGAGAATTCTCATTAATGAATCGGCAGCCAAACTAATGGCACTGGAGGAACCAGTGGGCACTAAAGTCAAATTCTGGAATGCAGATGCACGAATTATTGGTGTGGTACAAGACTTTAACTTCCAGTCGCTACATGAGGATGTTGGCCCTATGTTTTTCCATTTATACCCGACAGAATACCTGTCAAGTATTGTCGTAAAATTGAAACCAGGAGACCCTCAAACGACGATTGCGCAATTGCAGGAATTCTACTCGGAATTCAATCCAGGATATACATTGGATTATCGCTTTCTGGACAGTGACTATCAGCAATTGTATGAATCAGAAAATAAGGTAGGCACACTTTCAAAATACTTTGCAAGTATTACCATTCTGATTTCTTGCCTAGGCCTTTTTGGTCTGGCAGCATTTACCGCGGAACGTAGAATCAAAGAAATAGGAATTAGAAAAATATTGGGATCGAGTGTCTTTCAAATTGTGAAAATGCTTTCAGGAGACTTTACCAAGATTGTATTAGTAGCCATCATCATTGCCCTGCCTATCAGTTATTTCATTACCAAAAACTGGCTCTTAGATTTTGCTTACAGCATCCAATTGAAATGGTGGTTTTTTGTGGGAGCGGCTCTTCTTAGTATTACTATTTCATGGATTACAGTGGGTATTCAGACCGTGAAAGCAGCTAGAGCTAATCCTGTGAACTGCTTAAAATCGGAGTAGATTTTTCTTCTTAAATGTGCTTATCTCATATGTAATTCAAAAGCCTGTCTAGCGTTATAATAGTCTTTAGGCAACCTTTACGGGGATACCTTCATTCTACGAGAATATGTTGAAAACGCTACTCTTATTTATTCTAATTGGATTTTCTTCATTGAAGCTCGTTGCTCAAGATGATGAAGTATTTACGCCTGAGGAGAAATTCTCTGCTGATAGCATTAAGTCGTGGACAAAGGGTCTTTTTTTAGAAATAAGCGAGGCTCATCCAGGTATGTATAGATATACTTCGAAGAACGAGTTCGACAGCTTGATTAATTCAATGATTCTCACTGTCAACGATTCATTAACAACGCTAGAATTCTATAGAAAAGTAAAGCCTTTGTTCGCTAAAATTGGATGTCTGCATACCGCTATTAACATGTCTGATTCTGCGGATGATTACTATGCAGAGTTATTAAAGTTTATCCCCGTTGAAGTTTTTGTTAATGAGAATAGACAAGTTTATATCACTAAGAATTATGATTCAAACAATGAGATTCCACTAAAAAGTGAAATTCTATCTATCAATGATCAACCGATCTCAGAAATACTGGATGTTCTCTATCTAGCGATTCCCTCGGATGGATATAATCAGACCCTTAAAACACTTCTGCTGAATTATAGATTTCCTTTTTGGTACCAGAGTATGGTTGCAAATACTGATCAATTCACCGTAGAAACAAAGTTAAACGGACAAACAAAGTCATATCGTTTGGATGGTGTCTCTGAAGAAGTGTTTCCCACTATGAAAGAGAGAATGAAAGGCGATGAGGAGCAATTGCGTTTTGAAATTCAGGACAACATAGGGTTTCTAACCATTCGATCATTTGCGAAAAGTAATATCAGAGAAAATGATCAAAAGTTTGACAAATTCATAAAGCAAGCTTTCAAAGAATTAAGTGAAACACAAACCGAGAATCTTGTAATTGACTTAAGGAATAATACCGGAGGAACTGACGGAAACGCAGCTTTCCTTACATCTCATTTCTTTGATCAGCCATTTAAGTATTGGGAACATCCTGTTGAAATGACCGAGGGTATCTCAGACGATTTTAAGTTTTGGCTGAGTATTTTTTACAAAATGCCCAAACAAGTTGATACGACATACCAATGGAATGGAGCACGATCATGGCTAAGTAAAGAATTCAGTTATTACAAGATTCAAAAACCAGCAAAAAATAATTTTACTGGAAAGGTGTACATCATCACAAATGGAGGCTGTATGTCTTCATGTGCGGATGTAGTTGCTATTTTATCGGCAAATCAAAAAGCAATTGTAATTGGACAAGAGACAGGAGGAGGATATCAAGGTAACACAAGTGGAATGATGCCGTCAGCAAATATTTATGGAAACCTCAGGATAACTATCCCATTACAGAAATATACAAACGCTGTAGACCCCAAAGTCAATGTTGGTAGAGGTACAATACCAGATTATGTCATTGTACCTACATTGGAAAATTGGATGAGTAAGAAAGACCTAGAGATGGAGCTTGTAAAAAAAATGATTGGCTCAGAATAGTCGAAAAGTACTTCGATTCGCATTATCCCAACACTACAATTAGGAATTAACCTACTCTTGTTTTACTATTGCAATACTGCAATTAGGAAACAACCATGGGAAAGTATCAATTAGGTGTATTTGAAGAGATCGTTTTATTAACAGTTGGTGTCCTTTTTGGAGATGCATATGGTGTCTCTATTAAGTTATCTATTGAAGAAAAATTAAAACGTTCTGTAAGTGTGGGTGCGCTACAATCGGCCCTTAAGAGACTGGAGCAAAAAGGATACATTTCTTCCAAAGAAGGGGAATCTACTGGAGATAGAGGAGGTAGACCCAAACGCTATTTTCAATTAACTGCTGCTGGAAAAGAGGCGATTGAGCATGCAAGAGAAGTGCGCAATCAGCTTTACAATGAAATACCCAAAGTGGCACTAGATCTTAAGTTTTCAAGATCATGAGTGCTGAATATCCACCCAAAATTTTGATGCACTTTTTTCGCTGGTTTTGCGACCCTGAGCTAGTCAGGTTTGTAGAAGGCGACCTTATTGAGTTGTATCAATACAATACAAGGACTAAAAAAAGGTGGCGGGCAAACTGGATATTCTTTTGGGAGATTATGAAACTCCTGCGACCATCTATTATCAAAAATTTCGAAGGCACTCAAAGACTAAACTATTTCGGCATGTTCAAACACAACTTAATCATTACGTTTCGAGGATTTCTAAGACATAAAACAGTTTTTGGAATCAATTTGGTTGGCTTGATCGTGAGTCTTACCTGTGTATTATTTAGTGCACTCTGGATAAATGACGAACTAGAGAAAGATCAGTTTCATGCTGATTCAAATAGAATATTTCAGGTTTACACCAAATTTTTAAGCCCTGAAGGCACCAATGTTTGGAAGGGTATTTCTGGTCTTATTGAGCCAGAAATAGAATCGCAAATTCCGCAAACAGAAATCGCTGCTGTTTCTACTGACGTTCATGAATACACTCTGAGCGTAAAGAATGATGGATTCAAAGTGGACGGAAGATTTGCAGACGAGGACTATCTTAAAATATTGAATTATCCATTGTGGAAAGGCGATGCAAGCGCCCTTTCAGATCCTTCCAATATCTTAATCACACGCTCATTAGCAAAGAAAATTTTTGGAAGGGAAGATGTGATGAATGAATCAATCGACTGGCATTTTTGGACGAATACGAAAACATTCCGAGTTGCTGGTATTTTAGAGGATGTTGAAGTTACCACATCAGAGCCATTTGAGTTTATCCTACCATGGACTTATTACCATGATCAGCTAATCAGCTACAAGGATTGGGGAAATTTCTATGGGAGAGTTTTGGTAAAACTGAATGATGTAGATCAAAAAGAACTAGCCGAAATCAAGATAAATGAAATTTTACAGGCGAATCTGTCCAACGATCAGATCCAGTTATTTTTAACAAATTATTCAGATCAGTACCTCTACGGCAACTACGAAAATGGAGAGCAAGCAGGTGGAAGAATTGACTATGTCAAGCTGACAATAATTGTTACTATGTTCATTTTACTTATTGCATGTATCAACTTCATCAATCTATCTACAGCATTCTCCTCATTAAAAACCAAGGAAATAGGTGTTAAAAAATCTTTTGGAGCTACTAAAAGTAATCTAGCCTTTCAATTCTTTTTGGAGTCTATATTACTTTCTACCATGGCAATTGTGATAGCATTGATCTTGGTAGCGACTCTATTGGAACCATTTAATCAATTGGCGGGGAAACAATTATCACTTAATCTAGACCCAACTTTTTTCGGGTTCATTTTCTTATTCATTCCTGCAATCGGAATTATCGCAGGCTTGTATCCAGCAGTTCACTTATCAAAATTGGAAGTCATTTCTGCACTAAAACCCAAATTGTCTGGAGGTAAAAGTCATGGAGCTTTTGGAAGACAAACGCTCGTTTTCGTTCAATTTACTCTTTCTATCATGCTCATTGTTGGGACGCTGATTGTGAGTGAGCAAATGAATTTCGCTCTCAATAAAAATCTCGGTTATGATCGAGACAACTTGCTCTACTTCCTTCGAGAGGGGCAGCTTTTCGAAGATGATAAAGCTTTCATTGCCGAGTTAGGAAAAATTCCTGAACTATCTAAAGTATCCAAAAGTGGTTTCTCTGTAGGACCAGATATGCAAAACAGAACCATGGGTGTGGACTGGGAGGGGAAAGAAGATGACCAGCAAGTTTCATTTTGGGAAAACAATGGAGATGCCAAATCTGTGGAAATTCTTGGTTTAGAACTGGTTGCCGGGAGAGATTTTAGTGAGGAGTTAAACTCAGAAGAAAACAGCGTCATCTTTAATGAAACTGCCATTCGAATGATGGGACTTGAAGATCCCATTGGAAAAACCGTAGAGCACTATAATGGCAAAAAGGAAATCATTGGAGTGGTAAAGGATTTCACAACAGAGTCAATCCATCAACCAATGGAGCCGGCTATGTTCTTTTACCGTCCAGATCGAGCTCATTATATCATGGTGAAAATTGAAAAAGGAATGGAATTACGAGCAGTTCAAAAATTGGAATTGCTATACGATGAATTCAATCCAGGCTATCCATTCGAGCCAAAGTTTGTAGATCAAGATTACCAAGCAATGTATGATTCAGAAATGAGAGTTTCTAAGTTGTCAAAACTGTTTGCTGGATTTGCCATACTGATATCTTGTATGGGCTTATTTGGACTCACTATTTTTCAGGTTAAACAAAAAGTAAAAGAGGTGGCCATTAAAAAAGTACTTGGCTGCAGCAGTTGGAATCTTACCCTCAAGATGACTTATGAGTTTACCAAATCTGTTGTTTTAGCCTTGATTGTAGCTATTCCTTTAAGTTATTTTCTTGGAAAACGATGGCTAGAAAATTTTGCTGACAGTATAGAAATAAGTGGATGGATGCTGGCTTCTGCTGGCCTCATTGCTATGATAATAGCTTTTGCTACAGTTAGTTCTTTAACAAGAAGAGCCGCTTCTGCTAATCCAGTAGATTCATTAAGAGGCGAGTAAATACCAAAACTCCAAAAAGAAATAACCATGGGAAAATATCAATTAGGAGAATTCGAAGAGATCGTTTTATTGACAGTAGGTGTCCTTTTTGGCGATGCATATGGTGTCTCTGTTAAGCTATCCATTGAAGAAAAACTAAAGCGCTCAGTAAGTGTGGGCGCATTGCAATCTGCCTTGAAGAGGTTAGAAGAAAAGGGCTATCTCTCTTCCAAAGAAGGAGAATCTACAGGTGAGCGTGGTGGAAGACCCAAAAGATATTTTCAGTTAACAACTACAGGAAAGAATGCCATTGAGCATGCAAGAGAAATCAGAAATCAGCTTTATGATGAAATTCCTAGAGTAGCACTAGAGCTTAAAACCATAGACTGATATGGCCAGTCAAAACTCGCACCCACCAAAACTCATTCTTCGCTTCTTTCGCTGGTTCTGTCATCCAGACCTTCTGAAATATGTAGAGGGAGATCTATTGGAGCTTTACGAATACAATATCGAAAAGAAGGGAGTAAAAAAGGCAAATCAACTTCTCACTTGGGAAATTCTAAAACTACTTCGGCCCTCACTAGTGAAAAATGTAGGAGGCACTCACAAATTAAATTACTACGGTATGCTTAAGCACAACATAAAAATCAGTTATAGAAATTTAGTTAGACGCAAGTCTTATGCCGCTATCAACATTGGCGGTCTGGTCATGGGATTAAGCATCACTCTACTAATTAGCCTATGGATTGTAGATGAGCTTTCATTTGATAAGCAAAATGACAATTATGAAAGGGTAGCTAGGGTCATGCAGAAGCAAACCTTAAATGGTGAGACAATGACAGGAAGTGCTGCCCCTTTTCCTTTACCCATAGCACTGGAAAAGGAGTATGGTGACGATTTTGAATATGTAGTTCCAGGAAGCTGGTTTGGAGATTATGTATTATCGAAGGAGGAGACGGTGATTACGACTAGAGGAGGTTTCATGGATATTGGTGCACCTCATGTGATGTCTTTAAATATGCTGAAAGGAAACAGGAATAGCTTATCTGATGAAAAGGCCATCTTATTATCTGCTTCTACTTCGCAAGCACTATTTGGAGATGCAGACCCAATAGATCAATTAGTTAAGATTCATGATGACTTGAGCTTAAGGGTGACTGGCATCTTTGAGGATATTCCTAAGAAAAATAGTTTTCATAGAGTGACTTTTATTGGTCAGTGGGATTTTTATTTATCTCAACAAGATTGGATTAATAAAACGGCTTGGAACGATAATTCTTTTCAATTATTCGTGATGACAAAGGAGAATGTCAATATGGAAGTGGCAAGCAAAAAGATCATGCGTGTCAAATACAATAACATGCCTGAGTCAGAACGACTCTATGACACCAAGGTATTTCTTCACCCAATGAAAGATTGGCATTTGCGTTCGAACTGGGAAAATGGAGTGAAAGCAGGAGGAGATATCCAATACGTTTGGTGGTTTGGAATCATTGGTGCTTTTGTCTTGCTTTTGGCCTGTGTCAATTTCATGAACCTAAGCACAGCACAATCCATTAAGCGAGCTAAAGAAGTAGGAGTACGAAAAGCTATTGGCACTGGTAGGAGACAACTTATTGCGCAGTTTTTGACAGAGTCTACTCTAATTGTTTTCATTTCCTTTCTATTGGCTTCTTTAGTGGTTTTACTCATGATGCCTTTTTTCAATGACCTCACAAATAAGGACATTGCTATGCCACTAGTCTCTGGTTATTATTGGCTATTTGGTTTGGGATTTGCACTTTTTATTGGCCTACTCTCTGGCAGTTATCCAGCTATTTACTTGTCTTCATTCAATGCCATTCAAGTGCTAAAGGGCA
>JBGCFL010000065.1:0-2887 GCA_045106975.1 Ekhidna sp.
CTGCTAGCGGGAACCCAACCTTTTAGCGCAAGGAACTTCCCTACGTCGATAATTGCCTGTACTAGCTGAGCTTGATGACACTGTATTCCCGATATCTCCTTTACTTTAACAGCCATGTGAATGTCACCATTATCTATTACAAGTTTGCTAAGACAACTTTAGTATAGAAACCAATCTTCTTAAGCACAGATGAGAACTTCTGCTCGCTCGTCGCTTTTGCCTTCTGTTAATGTCATACTTTATCCATTTTTAATTCTATCGTTTGGATAATATAGAAGCTACAAAAGCATCGCTACCCAGCGCTAAAATACAGACAAGAACTCAAATTAAAATCGTTGCCGTAGCCCATGCTGAGTAAGATTTTATACAATATCTTTCTTTTTTGATACGGCCTCTAGTATTGAACGTTTCATTATTTACAATTTCCTACACTAGACTACAGTTAATTTGGTATCGTAAAGCTATGCTTATCGCTTCATTAGGTATTGCTTTAAGGCATACATCTTAATCTATATAGTTCTATACAAAGCTTGTCTGAACACAAGATATTCCTTCACTCTGACGGATACCGATAAAGCTGTTGTGATCCCTTTTATTTTCGGTTGAGTCTATTATTCATTTCAACAATAATCTATGACGACTAATCACAGTCCAAATGGGAGTCTGGTCGACCAATACTCTTTCTATAAGCGCTTTTATCGACTCACCGCCATCAATATTCTCTCCAATATTATCATTCCACTTTCAGGGTCAATTAGCTTAGCGTTTCTAGGACACTTAGATGCGATTGAAGGCTTGGCAGGTGTTTCCATCGCATCCCCCTTCTTTAACGGCATCTATTTTGTTCTGGGCTGCCTGCGAATGGGGACAACGGGTGTTACTGCACAGGCTATTGGACGAGATGATCAAGAGGAAATGCTCTTAGTTGGGTTGCGCAACGGATTCATTGCACTGTGTATTGGACTCTTAGTATTGCTGCTGCAATCCCCGTTATCTTCTATTTGGTTTACGCAGTTGATGGCCTCAACTGATGCGGTAAGAGCCTCTGGAACCGATTACTTTGGGACTCGTATCTGGGGAGCACCAGCTGTTTTACTCAATCTTGTTTTGATTGGCTGGCTGCTGGGGCGCGAGCAGAGCGGAATTGTTTTAATCATATCTATTGTTGGCAATGGCGCTAATATTTTTCTGGACTACACGCTAATTGTCCAGCAGGGTTGGGATAGTGGGGGTGCTGGAATAGCTCAGGCGCTAAGTCAGTACCTGATGCTGTTCGTAGGGATAGCTTGGCTTACTAGAGAAGTCACTTGGTCAGAAATTCGTGCCGTGAGCAACCGGTTTTGGGATGTTGAGGCCTTTACCTCAGTCTTTGCGCTCAACGGCAATCTTTTGCTGCGTTCCTTTTGCAACATGTCTGTATTTATTATATTTTTCAGCTTGAGTTCAGGCATGGGCACAGAGACATTGACCGAGAATGCTCTGTTGATACAGGTATTCTCATTTGCTATCTACTGCTTTGACGGTGTCGGCTTTGCAACTGAGACGCTGATTGGCAGCTATGAAGGGAGTTCAGAAAAAGAGCGGCTACTGCCTACTTTAAGATTGGCTGTCTTCACAAGCTTATTTATGGCAGTTGTTGTCTCTACTGCGTTCGTTGCCTACCCGGAAACCCTATTTGGGCTATTCACTGATCATGCTGACATTATTTCTATCGTTAAAATCCACGTGCCTTGGCTATTTCTCCTGCTAGGATCTTGCTCAATCGTAGCCGTTTTGGATGCATATTTTGCAGGGCTTGCTCGGGGAGAAGCCCTGCGAAACGCAGCACTTCTTGGCGTTACTGTGGGGTTTGTGCCAGTTGCCTATGCATCGCAATACTTTCACAGCAATCATATCTTGCTCTTGGCAATTGGTATGTCAATGACAGTGAAAGTGATCGTTATGCTAGTGCAGCTGTTTTTTTGGTATGTAGAGACCTGTTCAGAAACCAGTGAGCAGAAAGCAGCCATTCCTCCTACTTAACTATTTTCACGGCGTAGCTCATCTCGCACGGACATCAGAATCGTGCCCATCCGATTTTTACCATTGCCGTCTTTTCCTAAGCCCCAATACTCTTCGTTAGGAGAGATCTCAACGATAGGCGCATCGCCAGTGTCTAACAAGATTTTTCGAATGTCCTCGTGAGTTTGAAATTTAGCGAGCGTGCCACGCTGCATAATCGCATCTTTGACCGCTTCCCAATCAGAGCGTAGGGGGCGATTGCGATCGCGTCCTAGCTTAGTCGCTTCAGTTGGGTTTGGTGCTTGCCGAATTACCTCTACGTGTTCGGTTCCAGCGAACTTTTGGGCCTGAAAGTAGTGTTCGGTTGTTGGCCACCAAGCACCTTCTAGGTCAAACCCATGGTCAGAAAAATTCGAGAAGCAGCCATAGAGCACGTCTTCTTTATTCAAGAAGGAAATAGTCATGATTTTTCCTGTTAACGATTGCTTAATCAAATAGGCTTGCGTGAGACGAGGTGTAAGCTCACACAAAAAATCTTGTTACTTATGAGTCACCCAGAAAAATCTGTTGTGTTGAAGTAATTTGCGGAATTGGGAATTCTCTAGAAGAATATTAACATATCGCTTCAGCCGTTGTAAAAGTGCTCTGTTTCAGAAAAGTAAGAACTTCTCCCCTTAACGAAAGATAGAATTGAGAACTCAAAAAAGACTGAATTCTCAAGATGTAAAAGATCGGTTCAATACATATAAGATATATATCTCTGAAAGCTATTTTTTCTAAAATAGCGTCATGCTGGTGAAATTAGCAGATTCTTTATGCTGCTAATAAAAACGAATTAGCTAATATCTACAACTAGAGGGAGTATGGCTGTCTTAACAATTCCTGA
>JBGCFL010000066.1:0-28365 GCA_045106975.1 Ekhidna sp.
ACTTTCTGGTCCTATCAAAATAGCCACCTTCTTTGGTGGGGTTTGGGATTGGAATAACTTTTGGAGAATAGTAGGATTACTCTCTATGGTGTTAGCGTTCATGAATTTCTTACCCATACCAGCACTAGATGGAGGACATGTTGTTTTCCTTACTTGGGAGATTGTGACTGGAAGAAAGCCATCTGACAGGTTTTTAGAAAATGCTCAAAAAGTGGGAATGCTTATACTGCTTAGTCTAATGGCATTTGTTATCATCAATGATACTGTAAGCTTATTCTGAGCTAGTACAAGTTAAAATGTAACCCTGTTCAATAATATTGAGCAGGGTTTTTCTTTTTAGAAGTCGCTTCCATTTTCTAGTTGGCTTTCGTCTTCAATGACTTGACCTTCTCTATAGATTTCAAACTCCACTCTTCTATTGAGTTTCTTGTCTTCTTCTGTGGTTTCATCCTCTACAATTGGTTCGGTATCTCCATACCCTTGAGCTATCACTCTTTCCTCAAAAATACCGGCAAAGAGCACGATGTAATCACGGATGTTTTGAGCTCGCTCTTGAGATAGTTCTAAGTTTTTTTGAGGATCACCTACTGTATCTGTATGGCCAGAAATTTTTAATTTAAAATCAATATTGTCATACAGAAAATTCACCACTTTATTCAAATCGGCATACATTTCTGTTTTTAGATCAGCTTTTCCCACATCAAATTCTATGGACTCAAACTTCATTCTACTAGCAAGAGGTTGAGTCATTCTGTTGAGTTCAATAGGACCATCCAAATAGAAAACTTCCTCTATTCTGAAAAAATCATCGCCTTGAAGTATTAGTAGATAGTTTCTTTCAGTGATTAAATCAAACTCAAAAGAACCGTCTCTTTTTAGGTATTTTGGAGCTACCTCTAATCCTTTGTCTAAATCTATAATGGATACAATTCCTTCGAAAGGCACTCCGGTGATAGAGTCTGTTAGTGTTCCTGAAACGGTAGTGGTTGCCAATGGCTGAGCCGACATGGGTAGGGGGAAAGAATAAATATCTTGTTTATTTAAGTCCTTAGTGCTGGATCGAGCATAAAAAAGAAGTTCTGAGTCAGAATCAATAGAAAAGTAAAACTCACTTCCACGACCATTTACTAGCGGGCCAATATTTTGAGGCTCAGTCCAAAATCCATCTACTTGATAAGCTTTATAAATATCATACTCGCCAAAGTTGTATAGTTGTCCATTAGAACTGAAATAAAGCACATCGTAAACAGGATGAAAGAATGGACTTACATCTTGATTTCGAGTATTAATCACTGGGCCTAAATTTGCAGCTGGCGTCCAAACTCCCTTCTCATCTTTGGTGGTGACATAAATATCAGAAAGGCCGAATCCGCCAAGACGATCTGAAGCGAAATAGAGCGTATCTCCATTATGAGATAGAGCAGGGTGCGAATCCCAGCTCAAGCTGTTGATATTCACTCCCATATTTTTCACTTCACCCCAAGTACTATCAGCGCTCATCTCAGAAATAAATAAATCGCAATCGCCATAGCAATCTTGGCAGTCACATCTGGAAAAAACCAATGTTTTTCCATCACCACTAATGCAAGGTGATCCCTCATTATAGTGCGAGTTTAATTTTGGAATAGGCTTGGCTTTTGACCATGTTCCATATGGATCTTTTCTGCTGAAGAATAAGTCTTCATCTTCTCTCGAACGTATTGTTTCGTCTACTTTTTTCCTTTTTGATGTAAAGACTAAAATATCATTGTGAATATTAAGAGAAGGCCCATAGTCTGCGCTAGCACTGTTTACGAGCATTCCCATATTTAACAAAACACCTCTGGGAGGCTGTAAAGTATCAATCAATTTTCTGTGTTCTACCAATTCGTAGTAATAATCAATTGGGACAAATTGCTCAGCCGCTTGTCTATTTAGTGAATCATAATAAAGCTCAATTTCTTTGATGCTAATACCTCGATAATGATGCCTTAAAACCATTCTGTAGAGCGTCTTAGCTTCTTCAGGATCTCCAAATAATTCAGTCATTTTGGCCAAACGCCATATGAGCTTCGTATCCTTATAGAAATTTTGAATGCCAAAGCGCCTAACATAATCCTTGAGGGCTACAAAAAGTTGCTCCCATTTCTCGTTTTTGTCTAGTTCTATGATTCTATCTAGCTTCTTTTTGTCGTAATATTCAGGGTACTTGTTTATCCCTTCAAATTCGTAGACATTGAATACAGCATCTCCTGGAATAGAGTCGGTTATAATCTGCATTTCTTTTCTATTCTTCTGTCCAGAGGAATAGAAAGAAGCAAACAGACAAAAAATGGTCAAAAAGTAATAATTTGTACGACGCATCCTGTCGAATAGTCAGTTTTTAAATTAACATCTAATTAGAGTGATTGAATAGAATCATCCATTCAAATCTTTAATAACAGTTTTTCAACGTCGTTACATGGACTACATGTAAAAACGAATTAAAGTTAACACTATTTGGTATCAGCACCCAGTTTGGCATACCGATTGACAATTATATACCTTGCTCCATAGAATAGAGCTTTTTGCAAATAATCTGCCACTTTGGCATTTTCATGGCGTATCAAAATAGAAAATCAATATTTATACCAGAGTTTATGAATGAAGATTCGGAAGAATTAATCCAGATAGTTTCTCCTGAGGACAATCAGATTGATGAGTCAAGTCTTCCCGAGCAACTCCCTCTTTTACCTATTAGAAATACAGTTCTTTTTCCAGGTGTAGTTTTACCTATTACGGTAGGTAGGAGTAAGTCAATTAAGTTGGTAAAGAAGGCTTACAGAGGAGATAGAATAATAGGGGTGGTGGCTCAAACCAATAATAAAACCGAGGAACCAACTTTTAAGGACCTTCATAGAGTAGGAACTATTGCCAAAATAATAAAGATGATAGTGTTGCCAGATGGCAATACGACTATCATTATTCAAGGCCAACAACGTTTTCAGATAGAAGAGGAAATTCAGGAAGACCCACATCATATTGTCACTTTCAAAACAATCAGTGATGAAAAAAATATTCTAAAGAAGAAAGAGGAGAAGGCGCTTGTTCAATCGCTGAAAGACATTGCGAATAAAATCATGACATTAAGTCCTGAGATACCCAAAGAAGCAAAAGTCGCTGTAGACAATATTGATAGTTTTAATTTTCTCACTCATTTCCTTTCTTCTAACATTAATGCAGAGGTTTCTGAGAAGCAAAAGCTATTAGAAATTGTAGATCCAAAACAGCGAGGGGAGCATTTGTTGCAATTCATGCTTAAGGATTTGCAAATGTTGGAGTTGAAGCAAGAAATTCAGGAGAAAGTACATACAGATATTGATCAGCAGCAAAGGGACTACTTTCTTCGTCAGCAAATAAGAATACTTCAGGACGAGCTTGGTCAAGATGGTCCAGATCAGGAAGTAGAAGCACTGAGGAAAAAAGGAGATAATAAGAAGTGGTCTCCAGAGGTAAGAGAGCATTTTGATAAGGAGTTGGATAAAATTCTTCGAATGAATCCTGCTGCAGCGGAATTTCCTGTGGCAATGAGTTATGCAGAACTTCTAGTCAATCTTCCATGGGATGAAGTGACGGAGGATAATTTTGACTTGAAGCATGCAAGAAAAGTATTAGATAAAGATCATTTTGGACTTGAAAAGGTCAAGGATAGAATCATCGAGTATTTAGCTGTAAGAAAATTGAAGAAAGACCTGAAGGGACCCATTATTTGTCTTTATGGTCCTCCAGGTGTGGGTAAAACCTCTTTAGGAAAATCAATTGCAGATTCGCTTAACAGAAAATATGTAAGAATGTCGCTCGGTGGTGTTCATGACGAAGCAGAGATAAGGGGGCATAGGAAAACGTACATTGGCGCTATGCCAGGCAAGATTATACAAAGCATCAATAGATGTAAATCTTCCAATCCAGTTTTTATTTTGGATGAAATAGACAAGGTGAATTCCGATTTTAGAGGAGATCCTTCGTCTGCTCTTTTGGAAGTCCTTGATCCCGAGCAAAACAGCACATTTAAAGACAATTACCTTGAAGTGGATTACGACCTTTCTAAGGTCTTATTCATCGCTACAGCAAATTCGCTTGATACTATTCAACCTGCATTGAGGGATAGAATGGAAATCATCGATATCAGTGGATATACGATTGAAGAAAAGACAGAGATTGCTAAAAAGCACCTAATACCTAAGCAACGAAAAGAGCATGGGTTAAAAGCGACTGACATTTCTTTTGATAAATCAGCTATATCAAAGTTGGTTAATGATTATACAAGGGAATCAGGAGTAAGGAGCTTGGAGAGAAAAGTGGCTGCTACTATCCGTTCAGTTGCTAAATCCGTGGCGATGGAGGAAGAATATGATTCTAAAATAAACTCAACAAGAGTCCGTGAAATTTTAGGACCAGAGACTTTCGACAAAGAAAATTATGAAGACAATTCTGTCCCTGGAGTTGTAACAGGACTCGCCTGGACTCCTTCTGGAGGAGATATCTTATTTATTGAGTCTTCACTGAGTAGGGGAAAAGGGAAGTTGACGCTCTCTGGTCAGTTGGGCGATGTTATGAAAGAATCTGCTGTAGCAGCCCTTTCATATTTGAAATCGCATTCAGATGTTCTGCCTATTGATCACAGAGTGTTTGATAATTATGACCTACATGTCCATGTGCCTGCAGGAGCAATACCTAAGGATGGGCCTTCAGCTGGTATCACTATGCTTACGTCTTTAGCTTCGGTTTTTACACAAAGAAAAGTAAAGAAGCAGTTAGCAATGACGGGTGAGATTACACTGAGAGGTAAAGTATTACCAGTTGGTGGAATTAAAGAAAAAATACTTGCGGCCAGAAGAGCAGGTATTAAGGAGATTATCATGTGTCATCGCAATCAGAAGGATTTGGAGGAAATAAATGAGCAATACTTGAAGGGACTCAAAATTCATTTTGTTGAGTATGCACCAGAAGTACTTGATATTGCGTTGACTAAACAAAAAGTGGATAACCCTATCGAATTTATTCTTCCAGAAGAAAAGAAAGATTGAGAATCATACTCTTCATAGCGATCGTCAGTCCTTTTTTTGGGCTGGCGCAGATTGGAGGGCAGGCTAGTTATCAGTCGTTAAGCTTGACGACTAATGCTAGAGCTGCGGCGCTGGCAGGGACGTCAGTTTCTGTTGCGGGTGGAGATTTGTCTCAGTTCTTTGAGAATCCTGCGACACTCGATTCTGTTTCATCTGGCGATCTTTTTTTGAATATTAATCCATATTTCACTGATGCAATCGTCTATTCAGGAGCATATGCTTTTGATGTGAAAAACATAGGAACCTTTGCTGCTGGTCTTAATTATGTGAATTTTGGTTCATTTGAAATGACAGAAGAGACAGGAGAGGTATTGGGAGAGTTTCAAGTTCAAGATTACAATATAGTACTTGGTAAAGCTCATCAATTGGGTCCCTTTGTTTTGGGAGCTAGCTTAAAATTAATCCATTCTTCCATTGATACATATGGATCTACCGCAATAGTCGGTGACATAGGAGGTTTGTTTCGAGTAAACCGGAACTGGAGTATTGGTATGGTGTTTCAAAATGTGGGAGGTAAGATTTCAAATTATACCTCTTTTGAAACGCCTGATATTCCATTCGATGTAAAGATTGGAACATCATTCAAACCCGAGTATATGCCTTTGCGTTTTACCTTGACATCTACCAATTTGGTTGACGAAAACTTCACTGAAGAGTCTTCTTCTCAGGGTAGATCGAATAGTCAAATTGATAAGGTATTAAAAAGGGTAAATGTTGGAGCAGAACTACTTTTGAGTCAAAATTTCCAACTACTATTTGGCTACAGCCACAAAAGAAAACAAGAATTGAAATTAAATGATCTAGGAGGAGGAGCAGGATTTTCATTTGGGTTGATGATGAAAATAAAGCGAATAGAATTGAGGTATTCCAGAGCTACATTTCATGCTGCTGCAGGAACTAGTTTCATCAGCCTTCAAACTAATCTAAAAGACTTTAAACGAATTTTATGAGTTCATTACAAAATGATTTGACACCTAAACAAATAGTGTCAGAATTAGATAAATACATCATTGGGCAGAAGGATGCAAAGCGAAACGTAGCTATTGCACTCAGAAATAGATGGAGGAGAATGAATGTGAAAGAGGAGATAAAAGGAGAAATTGTTCCCAATAATATCCTTTTAATTGGTTCTACTGGTGTTGGTAAAACGGAGATTGCAAGAAGGTTAGCAAAGATTGCTGATGCACCATTCACAAAAGTGGAAGCTTCTAAATTTACAGAGGTGGGGTATGTAGGACGTGATGTAGAAAGCATGGTCAGAGATCTGGTGGAGCACTCTGTCAATATGGTACGAATAGCCAAGAAAGAGGAGGTGATGGAAAAGGCTGCTGAGGCGGTTGAAAACATTATACTCGATGCATTAATCCCACCACTAAAAGGTAGCCCACATCCATATGCTGTAAAGCTTGGAAGTGACGAACCAGAAGATGAGGTAGAGTTGAATGAGCAAACTAGAACTCGCTTTAGAGAGAAGATCAAAAATGGAGAGATGGATGATCGCAAGGTGGAGATAGATGTGACCCAAGCACCGAATGGTGGTATGGGAATGGTTGGAGGAGCTGGAATGGATGAAGCCTCAATGATCAACTTGCAAGAGATGATTGGCAACATGATGCCAAAGAAGAAAAAGAAGAGAAAAGTGACTATTGCTGAGGCTAGAAAATTACTTCTGGAAGAAGAAGCAGCCAAAATGATAGACATGGATGAAGTGAAAGAGGAAGCTATTTTTAAAGCAGAAAATACAGGTATTATCTTCATTGATGAGGTTGATAAAATAGCTAGTGGTGGCTCTGGTGGTGGAAAGGGGCCAGACGTAAGTAGGGAAGGAGTTCAAAGAGATTTACTCCCAATAGTCGAAGGAAGTGCAGTTAGTACCAAGTACGGTATCATCAATACAGATCATGTTTTGTTCGTAGCAGCAGGAGCTTTCCATTTCAGTAAACCATCTGATTTGATTCCAGAGCTGCAAGGAAGATTCCCAATTAGAGTCGAATTGGAGAATTTGACGCAAGGTGATTTCCTTAGAATATTGACAGAACCAAAGAACGCTTTGACTAAGCAATACGAGGCATTAGTAGGATCAGAAGATGTGAAGCTTACTTTTCAAGATGATGCTTTGGAAGAAATAGCAAGCATGGCGTTTCACATCAATGAGGAAGTAGAAAATATTGGAGCTAGGAGATTACATACTGTCATGAGCAAGCTGCTCAATGAAATACTGTTTGACATACCCGACACCATCGGGCCAAATGCTCAGATAGTCATTGATAAAAAGTTGGTTCAAGAGAAGTTAGATGGATTGGTAAAGGACAAGGATTTGAGTAGGTATATACTTTAAAAAATAATCCTTCAGAAAATGCAAAAAGCCAGATTAATCTGGCTTTTTGCATTTGTATGAAACTTTGATAATTCTAATTCATCAATTTTTTATACTTGATTCTTTTTGGCTGATCATCGCCTAATCTTTTCTTTCTATTTTCTTCATAGTCAGAAAAATTACCTTCAAACCAGTATACCTCAGAGTCACCTTCAAAAGCGAGAATGTGAGTGGCAATACGATCTAAGAACCATCTATCGTGAGAAATAACTACCGCGCATCCACCAAAATTGTCTAGCGCCTCTTCAAGCGCTCGGAGTGTATTGACATCCAAATCGTTAGTTGGCTCATCTAACAGAATAAGATTTGCACCTTTCTTCAACGTCATTGCGAGGTGAACTCGGTTCCGCTCTCCACCGGAAAGTTTCCCCACTTTCTTCTCTTGATCAGATCCAGCAAAATTAAACTTGCTTACGTAGGCTCTTCCATTCATTTCTTTACCTCCCAGATCAATTATCTCATTGCCTCCAGTGATGGTTTCATAAACGGATTTGTTTTCATCCATTTGATCGTGCTCCTGATCTACATAACTCAATTCTACTGTATCTCCTACTTCGAAGTTCCCTTTATCAGGAGTTTCATTTCCTGTAATTAATTTAAATAGAGTAGACTTTCCAGCCCCATTGGGTCCAATTACGCCAACAATACCACCCTGAGGTAGATTGAATGATAAGTCATCGAAGAGTAGCTTATCGCCATATGCCTTCGATACACCATTTACCTCAATAACTTTAGCTCCTAGTCTTGGCCCAGGTGGAATGTATAGTTCAAGTGATTGTTCTTTTGCCTTTCCTTCTTCACCTAAGAGTTTGTCGTAAGCACTTAGTCTAGCTTTGGCTTTAGCTTGCCGTCCTTTTGGACTCATTCTTACCCACTCCAACTCTCGTTGTAGCGTCTTCTGTCTCTTAGACTCTTGTTTATCTTCTTTAGCAAGTCGTTTTTCTTTTTGCTCCAACCAACTAGAATAGTTCCCTTTCCAAGGAATACCCTCACCACGATCTAGTTCCAAAATCCACCCAGCAACATTATCCAAAAAATATCTATCGTGTGTTACTGCTATCACAGTTCCTTCATATTGCTTCAAATGCTGTTCTAACCAAAGAACAGATTCGGCATCCAAGTGATTGGTAGGTTCATCTAATAGCAATACATCAGGTTGCTCTAGAAGTAGTCGGCAAAGAGCCACTCTTCTTTTCTCACCCCCAGAAAGATTTTTTATTAGAGCGTCTTCAGGAGGAGTTCGCAAAGCGTCCATCGCTCTTTGGAGCTTGTGATCTATCTCCCATGCTCCAGTAGCATCCAGTCTTTCTTGTACTTTTCCTTGACGTTCAATGAGCTTTTCCATTTTATCTGGATTTTCCAGAATTTCTGGTTCGGCAAATTTGGCATTGATCTCATCATATTCTTTTAGCAGGTCGTTAACTTCCTTTACACCTTCCCTCACCACCTCAATCACGGTCTTTTCTAGGTCCAGATCAGGCTCTTGTTCCAGCATGCCTACAGAAAAGCCAGGCGAGAAAACAACTTCACCTTGAAAATCTTTATCTACTCCTGCTATAATTCTAAGTAAGGAGGATTTACCTGAACCATTCAATCCAAGGACGCCTATTTTGGCTCCATAAAAGAATGACAGGTATATATTTTTGAGGACTTGTTTCTGTGGAGGATAAATTTTATTAACCCCGGACATTGAGAATATGATCTTTTCGTCTGACATGTTGTAAGTTTGATTATAAATCGAATATACTACCCATTTAGAAATTACGCTCACCCTTGGAAAATACACCTATACCTTTTGGATATGTAAAAGATGGTAAAGTCTACCTCAGTGGGTGGGCTGAGCATAAAGATCGTCAAATTGGCGAAGTGCGCGATGAAGATGTTGAAAAATCTACCTCCTTTTTTATTGATCGGTTTGAAGACCTAAAGCAAAAAATAGATGAGGTGGCCAAGAAAATAGATGAGACTGAGAATAAGGGATCATTTTTGATGAAACTTCTTCATTTAAAAGATCAGCTCCCCAAACATGAAGGATTGGGTGATTACCCAAGTTTACTTGTTAAGCTAAATCAATATGAGTCGTTAGTTTCTGACATCATTAGTAAAAATCGAATTCGAAATACGGAGATTAAAGAAGCACTACTTAAAGAAGCTGATGAGATAGAGTCCATCGTAAGCTGGAAAGAGGGGACAGACATAGTAAATGATCTAAAGGCAAGATGGATAAAGACAGGGAGTGCTGAGGATGGGAAAAATGAGGAGCTTGAAGAAAAATTTTGGAATCAAATAAAGAAATTTTTTGATAGGAAAAAACAGTTTTTTGATGATAAGCAAAAGTTGGTTGGTCACAGAAAGCGTAGGTATGAGGAAATTGTTAATGAGGCTAGCAATGTTAAAAACTTGCAAGGTAAAGATCGGTTTGATAGAATCAAGAGCCTAAGAGAGCAGTGGAAAGAAGTAGGGGGTGTTCCTGCAGAAATTTTTCAACCACTTATAGAGCAATTCAATTTGCACTTAAAAACAAGTAAGAATACTCCTCAAATCAACTATGAAGAAATTTTGTCAAAACTAAACTCAATAAAGGAAGGTAAGGAGCCTTACCAAAAAGAGGAGCTGGACCGATTAAAAAAATCAATTTTCAGAGATAAGCGAAGAAGTCAAGGGAAGAAAGATTCATTAGAGTTGATCCAGCTTTTAAATGAAAAAGAGTTTGTTTTAAAACTAGCTCATAAGAGATTTTCAGATTTTGCTAAACTTGCTAAGGAAAAGAAGAAGAGCATAAAGGCTGGTATCATCAAAGATTTGATAATGCGTGATGAAGACGATTTGAAAACCTATGAACAGAACGCTACCAATTTCTCTTCATCAGATGGCTCTATGAATAAATTGGTAGAGAGCAAAATCAACAGTCAAAAAAGGAAAGTGGAAGTAAAGACCAAACTTCTTAAATGGATAGATGCAGGCGAATTTTGAAATTATTTGCAACTTTTTCTTACGTTTTTGTGTAAGAAAATGTACAATTTCCGTTGTAATTTTTCTTTGATGTTACTTATATATAAATAATATATATATTCGCGAAATAGTTAAAAAGACTTTAAATAAAGGCTAGAATATGTACTGGACACTAGAACTTGCATCCTATTTAGAAGACGCCCCTTGGCCTGCTAGTAAAGATGAATTGATCGATTTCTCAATCAGATCAGGAGCACCTCTTGAGGTTGTTGAAAACTTACAAGAATTGGAAGATGATGGTCATCCATTCGAAAATATCGAAGAAATTTGGCCAGATTATCCTACCAAGGAAGACTTCTTCTTCAATGAAGATGAATATTAGCAATTGAAAAAAGATAATTTATAAACCCTATCCTTGATTGAGGATGGGGTTTTTTTGTGTCTTGTTCTTTGTCAAGTGATAAAATACCCCTAATTAGGTATTGGTACTATTCTTTGTATTCTCTATTTTGGTAATTTGATAGAAAAATTAATGAATACAATGAAGAAATTTTTGACTCTGTCTCTCATGATTTTGAGCTGCTATACCTACGCTCAAAAAATCCCTTTTCAAGGACGTCTGTTAGATAATGGAAAACCATTCAACGGAACTTCAACAATTGAATTCAATATAGCCAGTCCCTCTTGGTCAGAAACCAAAAGTAATATTAACGTTACGGATGGCTACTATTCAGTAGTGCTTGGGGAAACAACCCCATTACCAGATACACTTTTTAGTAATAGCTCAGAAGTAGAGTTAAATATTACCGTAAATGGAGAGGCACTGAGTCCTGTTATCTTATATTCCTCTCTTTTACCTTACACTGGACCTCAGGGTATTGAGGTAGATACACTTCGGGCCTTTATGGCAGAAGCAATTGGAGTAAATGGTGAAGGAAAAGCAAGAATTTCCACAACCAATAATGGTTATGATGGTACCATGTCATTAACCGATTCTTTAGGAAGAACGGGTAATTTCATGAGAACACGTAAAGCTGGTGGGTACTTACAATTGGCACAGCAAGATTTTACAGATGACTCTTTTAAAAGTGCCGCTTTGATGGCTACTAGTGAAGATCAAAATAGTTTCATGGAACTGTATGGTGGAAATGTAGCAAATAATGGCATTAGTAGTCTCATTCTTGCGTATGGAAGTAATATTGATTTAAACGGGCCAATTGCTGATGGATATCGTAGAGGCGGTATTGATATAAGAAACTATTATGGAAATTTCACTCATAATATCTTCTCAGAACATCTAGGGACATCAACTATTAGTCATATAAATCTAAATGCCTCACAGGATGATAGTGACACGCAGTTTACTCTCAATCTAAATAGTGGTGATGGTATCACTTCCGGAGGATTTATTTCCTTAAGAGATGTTGATCAATCAGAGACTATTTCATTGGATGGAACAACAGGAACTATAAACGCACAGCAAGTTTTAATTGATGGATCTCCAATTGGGGGATCAGATGGAGGAACGATACAGCCTGATTCTGTGAGGTCTAGAAGTGTGCGAGTAGTTGATGCAGACGGAACTATAAAATCTGATCTTAATGTCTTTGGAGGGACTAATGCGGGGAGCCTAGTTCTTTATGGAGCAAATGACTCTACCAAAGTAATTTTAGGAAGTGTAGGTGGAGGTTACGGAGGGTTTTTAGGGCTTTATGACTCTTTGCGAAATATCGGAGCTAATCTAAGGGTAACAAATAAGGGTCAAGGAAATCTTTTCATGAATAATGAAGCCCACAATAATGTGGGATGGTTTGGAGGATTAAATAATGATGGATTTTTTCAGCTAGTATCTTACGATGATACTGAAACAGCTTCAGGAGCAGCTTTAATAGGGTCATTCGCAGACGGGAATTTACCCGAGTATTATCTTGAAGGATCAGCACAAGAAAATTTTGGATTAGGTAGGTTTATGGTGACACCTCTTGGCAATTCTGCTGAAGAGACTGCAAGAATGGAAATAAACAGAAGTAACGGAGGAGGACAAGCTGTTATGACGATCTCGCAAGATGACGCAGGGGCCGATCCCACAGGCTCAAATGGCTCAGTAGATTTGTGGGGTGATGAGAGTATAAATATTCAATTGGGTTCTCAAGGTTTCGAAGATCATGATTTGCCAGTAATTAATATGTATGGAAGTATAGATAATGGTACTGGTTGGTGGTATAATGCTGCTCAATTCAATGCAGCTAAGACAGGCGATGGGACTCAAGAATTTGGGAATGTCACTCTTTATAACAATGAAGTAGGCGCAAGTAGTCAAACAGCAAATTTCACTGGGAATATCAATGAGTCTGGAAATGGTGGTTTAGAATTACTAAAAGCATCTGGAACTTTAGGGATGTTTGCAACAGGTGAAGGTTATATTCAATTATTTGATAATTCAGAACTCGATAGAGTGACTCTGGATGGGGTAAACGGCACCTTAGATTTAAGGTCAGATGGTTCTAATGATGAATTTATGAACATCCGTTCAGGAGGTATTTCAGGAGGCAGTAGTTCATTTGAAAATGGATTCAACCTGAACTATGATGCATCTGGAGGAGCACTCCTTGAAATGTTCAGTGGGAGTAATCTGAATGTCTTTTTAAACGGTACTAATGGTGATATATCTGCACAGGGTCAAATATTTGGAAACACACTAGCTTCTACAGATGGTTCCGTTCAGACATCAGATAGAAGGTTGAAAAAAAATATTGAAGATTTAGAAAGTCCATTAGCCAAAACACTTCAAATGAGAGGAGTTTCATACACTTGGAAAGATGAATCTAAATCTCAGCGAAATCAAATTGGTGTTATAGCTCAAGAGGTTGAGGAAATTTATCCAGAATTTGTACGAACTGATGAGGAAGGAATGAAAGCTGTTAATTACGCTCAAATGTCAGCGGTTCTAATCGAAGCAATCAAAGAATTGAATGCTAAGGTAGAAAAATTGGAAAGTGAAAATTCTACATTGAAAGCTTCACTTTCAGAAGTGGAAACCCTCAGAACGGATATGGACAGACTGATGAAAATGTTAGGTTCTAGTAAAGCTGCAAGTAAATGAGAAGGCTATTGAAAAGTATTTTTTCAATTGGATTTTCTGTAGTAATAATTACTAGCGCTGTAGGACAATTCACAGGACAAGCTTATTCCACGGGAGTGGCAGGAGGTACTGCGAGTAGTGCGTCTTATACAACAGAATTTTCTACAGGAGCCTTTGGAGGTGATTCTTCAAATGAGCAAGTAGGTATATTGCTCGGTCTGTCTTCTTTCAATTTGGAAAGTGGCGTGGTGACTGTTCTGTCGAGTTCTGAAGGAACGACTATATCCGATGACGTAGAAGGTTTGTTGCTTAGAATCGAAAATGAAGGTAATTATGATACTTTAGATATTGTAGTTAGTTCATCTGGAAATTTTTCTTTCAATCCTGTATTCACTGGAGATTTTCTTGTGTCAGTTGATTCTGATCCTGATAAGTATGTCGCTACCTATTACGGAGATGCAATAGTTTGGGATCAAGCAGATGTGTTGACTTTGGAGGGAGATTCTTCTATTCAAATTGAAGTAGAAGCTGCGCCAGATGATCGTGATGAGACAACTGGTCAAGGATCTGTAAGTGGAACTGTAACGGAGGATTTTGAAGATACAGAAGGGCGTATCGATGCGCGAAGAAGGGCAGCAAAAAGGAAGTGTGGATTAAGAAGAAAGCGCACTGGAGGAAGAACGGGTGAAGATGATGGTTTTGAGCTAATCGCTTACGGAGAGACCAATGATATTGGGGAGTTTGAATACGGCTTCCTTCCAGAAGGAACATATCGTTTCTTTGTTGAATATCCTGGTATCCCACTAGACGAGGCTTCTTTTGTAGAGTTTGAGATTGGCGAAGCTGGTGTAAGCGATGATACATTTGTAATTGCAGCGGTGGTTACGGAAGAAGGTATTGTTGTTGAATTGATTTTAGGATTGACTTCTGAATTTTTTACAGACTTTCAGATTTACCCAAATCCTACAACCAATTTCATTAACATTAGCTATTACGAAATAAAGTCAAAGACTTTGAGTCTTGAAGTAGTGGATGTGAATGGAAAAACGCTCTTAACGAGAGATGATTTACTCAATGAAAATAGAAATATTCAAATTGATCTTTCATCTTATAAAGCTGGTCAATACTTGCTAAGGTTCATTGACTCCAAGTCTCCTAGCAAGGGAGCCTTGACTTTCAGGGTTATCAAAAAATAAGAAGTCACTAGATGTGTTTAAAACTCTGCTCAATGTGAGTGGAGTTTTTTTTATGCCAAATCTTCTGGGGTTGTAATCTTGATATTCGCATAACTCCCTTCTATTAAGTGTACTGGAAATCCAGCATTCTCAAAAACAGTTGCATCATCAGAAAAAGCCTCTCCCTTTGCTTTATTGTAAGCACTTTTGATTTTCTCTACATTAAAAGTTTGAGGAGTCTGAACGAGTACGAAATCGGCTCTATCCCTAGCTTTCGAAGTGTTGTTAGTCCTAACCTCACGTAAAGAATCCTTCATGGCAACAGCCGCTACGCCACTGTCTTTTTCTTTCGCGTTTCTAAACGATTGATCTATTATGGCTGTGGAAACGAACGGTCTAACAGCATCATGAATAGCCACCAATCCTTCTTGATTAATTTGATTTAGGCCAGCGACAACCGATTCAGTGCGTGTAGCTCCACCTGGAGCGACTGTAATTATGTTGTTTGGAAAATAATTGGCTTGAAGTTCATTCCATCTCTTAATATGATCCTCAGGTAAAATTAGAATGATGCTGATTTCTTCGCTGTACAGAAGAAATTGATTGATTGTATGAACGATGATTGGTGTATCGTCAATCAGGAGGAATTGCTTTGGGATTTCGGCCCCCATTCGGGAGCCGATACCACCTGCCACTATAATGGCATATTCTTTCATCTAGATCAAATGATCAACATCGCATCTCCATAACTGAAGAAACGATATTTTTCTTTCATTGCTAGCTGATAAGCTTCTTTCATTAATTCATGACCACCAAAAGCAGAAGCCATCATCAATAAAGTTGATTCAGGTAAATGGAAATTTGTGATGAGAGCATCGCAAATTTTGAAATCATATGGAGGGAAAATAAACTTGTCAGTCCATCCTGAATTTTCTTTCAAAAGACCATTGGCAGAAACCGAAGATTCTAGTGTCTTCATAGCGGTTGTTCCTACAGCACAGATCTTTGTTTTTTCAGCCAAAGCTTGATTTACTCTGTCCGCGGTAGGCTGTTCTACCCAATAGTTTTCAGAGTCCATCTTGTGTTTAGTTAAGTCTTCCACATCAACAGGACGGAAAGTCCCAAGTCCAACGTGAAGAGTAATAGAAGCTACATCTACACCTATAAGCTCTAGACGTTTCATCAACTGAGGAGTGAAGTGTAGACCTGCTGTTGGAGCAGCAACTGCTCCTATGTTTTGGGCATAGATTGTTTGAAAGCGTTCTCTGTCTTCCGCTTCCGCTGATCTTTTAATTTCTTTAGGAAGAGGCGTTTCTCCCAAAGCATCAATCATATTGTAAAATTGATCAGGAGTACCATCAAATAGGAAACGGATAGTTCGTCCTCTACTTGTAGTGTTATCTATTACCTCAGCGACTAATTCACCATCTCCGAAATAGAGCTTATTGCCAACTCTTATCTTTCTTGCAGGATCTACTAATACATCCCACAGTTTCATTTCTTGATTCAATTCACGAAGTAAAAAAACTTCGATCTTCGCACCCGTTTTTTCTTTGTTACCGTATAACCTTGCTGGAAATACTTTAGTGTTGTTGTTGACAAAAACATCACCTTCATCAAAGTAGTCCACAACATCTTTGAAAACCTTGTGCTCTATTTCACCAGTGTCCTTGTGAATTACCATCAATCGAGAATCATCACGATTTTCTGTTGGATGTAATGCAATAAGGTCAGCAGGTAATTCGAATTTAAATTCGGAAAGTTTCATTCCCATAAGAAAAAGGGTCTATTTCGTTGATCAAAAGAGCGCAAAATTAGCAAAAATGTTTCATTATATGGCTCTATTCTAATAGAACTTAAGGTGAGTCGTTTAGTTATGATTTGATACCGCTAAAATAATTTGGAAGGCAGGTGTCTCTTTATTTCGTTTAACTTTGAAAGTATAAAAAAACACAGCTGTGCTAGTAATAAAATTAATTCTTGAAAGTTTCAGATTTGCATGGAATGCCCTCCGTGGAAATCTCCTGAGAACCACTCTTTCTCTTTTGGGAGTGACAATAGGAATATTTGCCATCATAGCAGTGTTTACATTGGTTGATTCTTTAGAGAAAAGCATTAAGAATAGTTTAAGTTTCCTAGATGCCAATAACCTAGATATCCGAAGGTTTCCTTACGATTTTGGGCCAAATATTCCTTGGTGGGAATACATTAAACGTCCTTACACCAACTATGAAGAGTATGAGTTTTTAAAGAAGAATCTTAAAAATGATCTTGGCATTACCATTTTTGCAATCACTGGTGGTGAAACAGTAAAATATGAAAGTAGTAATTACAATAACATTTCCCTTTTCGGAGTAGCGCACACTCATCAGGATGTCTATGATATAGCTTCAGATATTGAAAAAGGAAGGTATTTCACATCACAAGAATCATATACTGCCAAAAATGTGGCGATAATAGGAGGATTGATAGCAAAGAAGTTTTTCCCGCGAGGAAACCCACTAGGTCAAGAAGTAAAACTCAAAGGGCTGAAGTACACGGTGATTGGTGTATTCGCTGAGGAGGGCGAAGGCCTCTTTGGTGATTCTGGAAATGATGAAAGTATAATGATACCTATACAGTCTTTTCAAAAAATATTCTACTCTGGTAGAAATAGGGGAGTGGAGACTTTGGTAAGTGTGAAAGGAAAACCAGATGATGTAGGTTTAGTGGAGTTGGAAGCTGAGATTACCGGACTACTTCGATCTAAGCGAGGTTTAAGACCAAAGGATAAAAACGACTTCTCGGTAAATCGACAGGATGCCATTATGAACATCATTGGGTCCACCTTTGATGTCATAGGATTGGCAGGATGGGCAATAGGCGGGTTCTCTATTCTCGTAGGAGGCTTTGGTATTGCGAATATTATGTTTGTTTCGGTTAGAGAGCGAACAAATATCATAGGCATTCAAAAATCACTTGGTGCAAAAAATTATTTCATATTATTCCAATTTCTTTTCGAAGCTGTATTCCTCAGTTTAATTGGTGGCGGTGTAGGATTAGGACTGGTGTATCTCCTCTCACTCGTAAGTTTGGGGAATTTAGACCTTGTCCTCACAATGGGAAATGTGGTACTAGGATTAGGAGTTGCGGGTATCATTGGGGTGGTTTCTGGAATAGTTCCTGCTCTTATGGCAGCTAGACTTGATCCTGTGATTGCGATTAGGACTCAGTAGATTCTTCATCAACCAAACTGAGACGCATCCCTCGTTTTCTCTGGTAGGTATTTCCAATACCTATGAGGAACATGCTGAAGGTGCAGACGCATGTTTTTTCGCTCTTGTATGCAGGTGGTATGGAAATAACAAGCCCAACCATCTTTAAATATTTTTTCGTCTTTAGCGAGAACAGATTCACTTATTTGATGAGAAGATACTAAGTCGGTGCTGTGAAGCGTAATAGTTTGCATTTCATTCAAATCATAAAATAAACCATAGTTCCTCTTGGTGTCATAGATAAGCCATTGCTGATCAGTCTATCGTTTCTCAAAGTGATCTCCAATAAACGGGATTACATCAAAATCTGTTGAGATGGTGTCAGCATAAATGTCATCAACTGTCTTTGAAAGCGAACGAAGGCGTGCATTCTGTGAATTTTCCTACCCATCATTTTATTGATTTGCGTCAACCGCAGAATTAAGTCATTCCGAAATTGAAGTTAAATCTGATTATTAATTCTCATTTTATTAGCCCTTTCTTGATAACCTCTAAACAGGAAAAGACATCAATTGGGCGAAAAATTATCAATAGATAAACTTATGAAAACTAGGTTAGTATTTATATTAATCAAAGTTGTATTAATTAGAGAGCCAAAAAATGAAAAAACTGCTTCCTATCGTGTTTGTTTTTACTTCAATATGCCTTATCGTTTTAATCGGATTCATAGTGAAGCTTGTGGAAAATCAAAAAAACCTAAATAAGCATTCGGGTATTAGGTACGAATCCTATCAGGCAGCTAATGAATTGCGTCAAAGCTCCGAGGATCTTACCAAGTTAGCGAGAACTTATATTTCTACAGGAGATTCTAAATATGAAGATGAATATTGGGAGGTCTTGGATATAAGAAATGGAACAAAAGAGAGAGAAGATGGTAGGAAAATATCTTTAAAGGCAATGATGAAAAGTCTCGATTTCACAGATGGAGAGTTTGGTTTATTAGCTCAAGCCGAGGCGAATTCCAATGATCTGGTCATGACAGAAACGATTGCTATGAATGCGGTAAAAGGGTTATTCGATGATGGTAATGGAAATTTCACTGTTGAAAAGGATCCAGATTTTGTTTTGGCAAGAAGAATCATGTTTGATGATAAGTATCATAGTGACAAGTCATTCATTATGAAACCAATCGATTCGTTTTTTGCTGAACTGGACAAACGAACTTTAGAAACTGTTAATTCTTATAAGGATAAAGGTGATAACATGCTTACGGTTATCTCCATTTTAGCTGGTGTTATTTGGATTGTTTTCACCATGTTATTCATTATTCTGTATAGAACTCTCAGAAGAGCTGCTTCGGAGCGAAAGGAAAATGAGGAATTCCGTTTAAAATCAGAATCTGAAAGAATGACAGAACTAGCTTACTTCATCGATCATATTAGTAAAGGAAATCTAGAAGTAGATTTTACCATAAAAAATGAAGATGATCTTCTAGGCAAATCACTTCTGAAGATGCGCGACAATTTAAAGGCAATCGTGACAGAAACAAATGAGGTGGCAACATTGGCGGGGATCAAGGGAAGACTGAACGAAAGATTAGATGAAAGTACCAAAGAGGGATTATGGAAAGACCTATCGAGTAGTATTAACAATTTACTCGAATCAGTGTCTGTACCAATCATGTCTATTGGAGAAATCATCAACGGCATGGCGGAAGGAGATCTTACTAAACGTTGCACAATTGAATCGGAGGGAGATATTGCTTCTTTAGCAGAAAACCTAAATAGGGCTCTTCAAAATCTTCAGAATCTCCTATCTAATATTTCGCAGAATGCAGGTGTGTTAGATGTAACAGCACTTGACCTACTTGAGTCCAGTGATGATATGACTGTTAGTGTTCAAGAAGTAGCTTCAACAACGACACAAATAAACTCAGGAACCCGATCTCAGGCAACAAGTATTGATGCATCGTCTGTTTTCTTTAGTAAAATGCAAGGATCTTCGAAGGGAATTGGAGATCACGCACAGAAGATACATAACGCAGCTAAGCAAGGAGCTGAAATTAGCAATAGTGGTAGCGAAATGGCTATCAATGTCATGGAAACCATGAATGATATTTCTCAATTTTCTGAGAAGACAAGCCAATCGATGAAAGTGCTTACTAAAAGATCGGAAGACATCAACCGGACATTAGGTGTTATAACAGAGATTGCATCCCAGACGAATTTACTTGCATTAAACGCAGCAATAGAGGCTTCTAGTGCCGGAGATTCAGGAAGAGGTTTTTCTGTCATTGCAGAAGAAATTAGAAAACTAGCGGAGGACTCAAAAAATTCAGCTCGGGAGATTGAGAATCTAATTAGAGAAGTGCAATCTGACACATTGAGTGCATCACAAGTAATAGATGATATGGGCAAGAGTGTGAAACTGGGTCGAGAATCTTCTGTTGAGTCATCAAAAGTTTTTAAAGAAGTAGCTGCTTATTCAAATGATACTTTGGCGTTTTCAGAAGATATATTAGCTGCTTCCGCAATTCAGGGTGTCGATTTAAAAAAAGTGGTAGAGCTCACTGAAAGTATAGTAATTGTATCAGAGCAGACGGCTACAGGAACAGAAGAACTGACATCTTCCATCACCGGACTTTCAAATGGAATGCAGAACTATAATACTAAGTCCAAACACTTAACTCAAGTAGCTAAACACTTGAGAGTAGAAGTGGAAAAATTCAAATTATCAGAGGAGGCACTTCAAGAAGCTTAATTCCAGGTAAACTTTAACCTGACGCCTTATCAGTAAACTGCGAAGCATCCCTCGTTTTCTCTGGTAGGTATTTCCAATACCTATGAGGAACATGCTGAAGGTGAAGACGCATGTTCTTTCGCTCTTGTATACAGGTTGCATGAAAGTATCTTGCCCATCCATCTCTAAATACTTTCTCTCCTTCTGCTAAAACAGATTTGCTGATTTTATTTGAAGCAACCCACTCAGTATTATACAGTGTGATCGTCTGCATTTCATTCAAATCATAAAACAATCCATAATTCCTCTTGGTGTCATAGATAAGCCACTGCTGATCAGCGTATCGTTTCTCAAAGTGATCTCCGATAAATGGAATCACATCGAAATCCGGTAAGATCGTCGAAGCATAAATATCATCCGCTGTTTTTTGAAAGCGAACGAAGGCATGCATTCTGTGAATTTCCCTACTCATCATTTTATTGATTTGCTTCATTCTCAAAATGGAATCATTCCGATAGTCCATTCCCATTCTGCCCTTTAGTGAGAATGCCAACTTCGCCACCTGAAAAACCACCTCTTCAGCGTCTGAAAACTCAGAGTGCAAGACTTTTACAAGCATACCCACAATTCCTTTGGGAGTTTTTTCTTTTAGCCCTGCAATGACTCGTTCAGCCTTTTTGGCATCTGTAATGACCACAAAAGGTTCATCAAATAAACCTTTTGCATACCTATCCACTCTTTGGATCGTAGGCTGGTCTATTTTCCTTTCATAAACTTCAAAAATGGCTGTAAAGAAACCATTGGTAGTTCCATCGTATAAAAGAAGCTCACTCATCAAAACAAACTCATTTGCGCTTTCTTTCCTCCATTTATGATTTGACTCCTTATGATGGTAGGATCGCTACCAACCATAGGCAGTAATCTTCCTTGCACTTGTATGAAATATTTGGCCCGATTGATGGCTGCACCCATTTTCTTCACATCCTCCAATCGTACTTTACCATACCTTCTAGATTTGATAATCATTTGTGCAGTTTTCACTCCCACACCAGGTATTCTAAGAATCAGTTCGTAAGGAGCTGTATTAACATCAACAGGAAATAAGCTAGGGTTTCTCAAAGCATAAGCCAATTTAGGATCTACCTCTAAGTCCAGTTCGGGATGCTTTTCAGAGACAATCTCAGACATATCAAATCCATAAAATCGGAAAAGCCAGTCTGCTTGATAAAGCCTATTCTCACGTTTCAAAGGAGCAGTTTTCACAGCAGGCAATCGAGTATCCTCACTCACGGGAATGTATCCGGAAAAGTACACTCGTCTCAATTTCTGCTCCCTATACAAGTCTGAAGTAAGTTTCAATATTTCCAAATCCCTTTCTGGAGAAGCTCCAATGATCATTTGAGTACTCTGCCCACCCGGAGCAAACGAACTCACCTTCCTGTATTTCTTCCTATCCTCTTTGTATTCTGATATTCTGGACGACAGCCAATTCATTGGTTTATAAACACTTACATGATCCTTTTCAGGAGCTATCTTTTTTAAACTTCTCTCGGAAGGTATTTCTAGATTCACACTCAATCTATCAGCATACAGGCCTGCCTCTTCCATGACTTCTGCACTTGCTCCTGGAATGATTTTGAGATGGATGTATCCGTTAAATCGATGTTCCGTTCTCAACTTCTTAGCAATACGAATCAGCCGCTCATTGGTATAGTCTGCATTCTTGAAAATACCAGAACTGAGGAACAAGCCCTCTATGTAATTTCTTCTATAAAAATTGATGGTCAGGTCTACCACTTCATCCACCGTGAATGCCGCTCGCTGCACATCGTTACTCTTTCTGCTCACGCAGTAAGCACAGTCGAAAATGCAATAATTGGTCAGCAGTATTTTTAGCAATGAAATACATCTCCCATCCTCCGAATAGCTATGGCATATGCCCATGCCTGTTGCATTTCCTAGCCCTTTCCCTGTGTTCTTCCTGTTACTCCCACTGGACGCACAAGACACATCATACTTGGCAGCATCCGCCAATATCTCCAGTTTCTTCTCTACCGATAATTTCATTTAGCTAAAATAATTAGTAATACTAAAAATTGAAGCTAAGTAGTGATTTTAATTATTTGAAGAGAATCTTCAGTATGCTACCGCCAACGATATTCGGGCTATACGCTTTACTTCGTGTACGCTTCTATCCCGTCTAGATGGTAGACGAATTTACCTTGAGTTAACTTAAAAGAGGGGCATGAGCGATAAGTTGTTAGTTTATAGCTCATAATTAGACTTTTTTTGAGCTATAAATCAGAGTACTAAACATCCTACTCTATTTATACATCAATGTCTTTTCGACGATAGGAGAAATATTTACGCATAGATTTCTCTCTGCGTTCGCAATGACAACAACTTAGAGAAGACAGCCTAAAAGAAGCCTATTTACTGCGGCTATGCCGTACTCCCCTCACCGCTTCAGCAGTCCAAGGATCATCTGGCCAAGAGTGTTTGGGGTAGCGTCTTTTTAGTTCTTTTCGTACTTCAAAGTACGTGTCATTCCAGAAGTTTTTTAGGTCAGAAGTCACCTGCACAGGCTTGAATCCTGGGGAAAGTAAATGAATCAAGAGAGGCTGACTTCCTTCGTTTACGGTAGGTGTTTCTGCCATGCCAAATAGTTCTTGAATTCTAGCTGCCAGAACTGGTGCTTCACCATTGTCTCGGTACATGATCTTAATGGATGAACCGCTGGGAACCTCCATTTTAGAGGGAGCTAGTTTCTTTACTTGCTGCTGTAGTTCATATTCCAGCGAATTGAAAAGCACTTCTTTCAAGTTGATCTTCTTGAGGTCTTGTGGTTTTCTGATATCTACCAAATAAGGAGTTAACCATTCCGCATTGGTCATCAACAAGGTGTCTGTATTCAGGTCTGGCCAGCTCTCAGAAGAATTCCTGTCGGGAGCCGACCTCCATTTGCGTAAGCTGAGTAACCTATTTTGTAGTTGCTCCACTTCTTCATTCCAATCTAAGAGGGTACGTCCTTCTTTCTTAATGGCCTCTGAAATGGCTTTCTGCAAATGAGCTGGATCAGGATCTGGTAAGGGAGACGATTTCAACACAATGCTGCCAATTCGTAAATCCTTGGTAGCAATCAATCCTCCATCTTCGGTATCCCACTCAATCACTTCCACTTCCTTCACTCGGGAAGCCAAGTCTTTTGGATTCAGAGGAGAAGCCATGAAAATTTTCCCCATTCCGTCTCTCGCATCCAGATTGGCAATAGCCAGCCAAGATTCATGCGCTAGATCATCTTTATGACCAGCAGCAGCTATTCGCCCGTTGGCTAGTTTGAACTGCGCATTGTTTCCCGGTCGTGCAAAAGCAATTCTTTCTGGAAACGCATGAGTCAATAACAAACCTGTTTCGTAAGGATCAAATGCCTCGTTATCGGGTTCTTCATTAAATAGCTGTCTGTAGGAAGAAGAGATTTTTTCTATTCGGTCAAATCGACCACCATTTCTATTTTCTCTTCTATGCGTTCTTAGTTTCTCAATACGCGTATTGATGTCAATTCCGGCCTCTCGTCCTAGAGGGTCACGCTCTTCCAGCAGCGCGGCAACATCTGCTGCCAAACCAATTAAATCATCTTCCTCTGCCATGATCATCATATGAGCCAGTCGTGGGTGACAAGGCAATGCGTGCATGCTTTTGCCATGAGCAGTAATGCGTCCATCTTCTAATGCTTCCAACAGATGGAGTGTGTCCAAAGCGGCCATCCAGGCACCTTTGGGAGGAGGGCTCAGCCAAGTCAGTTGGTTTGGATCTGTGATTCCCCATTGTGCTAGGTCTAGCGCAAGAGAAGCTAAGTCAGCTTCCATGATCTCGGGAATACGATGAGCTTGCAATCGCTCATCTGTGGCCTTCGACCACATGCGATAACAGACACCTGGACTCAATCTTCCGGCACGTCCTGCTCGTTGATCTGCTGAGTCTTTGGAAATTTGAATAGTTTCTAATCTTGAAAGGCCAGCTTTTGGATCCCATTTCATGGTTCGCCCAAATCCTGTGTCCACCACTATTTTGATGCCTTCAATGGTCAAACTAGTTTCAGCAATGTTGGTAGCTAAAACCACTTTTCGCTTTCCATCTCCACTAGGAAAAATGGCTGCTTTCTGCTTGTTATAAGGCAATTGTCCATAGAGTGGATGCAATGCAAATCCTCTTAGCTTGGAGCGTAAAATGCCTTCGCATTTCGTTATTTCTCCCTGTCCTGGAAAAAATGCCAATACATCTCCTTCGTGCTCTTTGGTTGCTTTGATGATCACATTGGCGGTCATCTCAGCGATCATGGTCATATCTTGATCGCCTGCATGAAAGACTTCCACAGGGTATTGTCTTCCCTTACTTTCTACCACTTCTGCTTTTAGTGCTTGGGTCAATTGTGGCATATTCAATGTAGCTGACATGACCATAATTCTTAGGTCAGGTCGCAAGACTTGCTGAGATTCTCTGCATAAAGCAAGGGCCACATCTGCATGAATACTTCGCTCATGAAATTCATCAAAAATGACCAATCCAATTCCTTCTAAGGAATTGTCGCTGTGTAGCATTCGGGTAAGAATACCCTCGGTGACCACCTCAATCTTTGTTTTATCACTAATCCGCGTTTCAAAACGAATGCGGTAACCTATAGTCTGACCAGCTTCCTCACCAATCAGTTCTGCCATTCTCATAGCAATGGACTTGGCCGCTAACCTTCGTGGCTCGAGCATGATGATTTTTTGTCCTTTCAGCCATGCTTCTTCTATTAATGCTAGTGGTAGCAGTGTACTTTTTCCTGCTCCCGGAGGCGCATGTACAATCAGCGTGGGAGAAGCTCCTAGATGATTCTTTACTTCATCAATGACATCTACAATAGGAAGGTCTATGGATTTTGGATCGAAAGGCATAATGCAAAGCTAGTTGTGCACTGCCATTTCAATTCAAATTATAGGGCATAAAAAAGCCCTCACTTGGAGGGCTTCAATTTTATTGTTCTTTTGTTGCTTTCGCCTTTTTCTCAGCGATCGATTTTTCTAAATCGGCCAGCCGCTCTTCTACCTTTTTCAGCACTTCCTCTTTCTTGGCAATTTCCTCTTCTGCGGTTTTCCCATCTTTTTTCATGGTTTCCAATTTCGCTCTAGCTGCTTCCAGTTTTTCTTTTCTTTCAGCTACTTGCTGCTCGCTTTCTGCAATCTCTTTACTCAACTCGCTCTTCTTCGCATTTACTTTATTCTTTGCTTCTTCAGATCTGATTTTACCAAATTCCTTTCCAGATAAGTCTCCTTTATCCTTGCCGTAAGCTTTTCCGTTATTGGTCTTTTCTGCTTTTTCTTTCTTCTCTTTTTTTTCATCCTTCTCTTCTTTCTCCTCTTTCTCCTCTTTTTCATCCTTCTCGCCTTCTTCTACATCCTCAGACTCTTTCTCGGCATCATCATCTTTCTCTTTTTTGACTTTATCCTTGATTTTGCCTTTTTGCTTTTCCGCTTTTTCGGTTTTGTCTTTCGCTTTGTCCTTGCTTTTTCCTTGAGCAAGAACGGTAGACCCACCTACTATTAAGCAGATGATTATTAATAGTTCTATTAGCTTTTTCATTGATTAAAAATTTTCAAGTAATGAATCGATTTCAGTAAGACTTTCTTCTGTTTCTATTTTCAATTCTTCCTGAGCTTCTTCAAGATCTGAATTGATAGCTTTTACAATTTCAGTTTCTTCTTCCTCTGAAATTTGTTCTTTAGACTCTGATGACCCTCCGCAGGCACTAAACAGGATAAATGCTGGAATAAAAAGTAATTTTTTCATAATAAAAGATTAGGTTTTGATGTAATATAAAACTCACCTTTCACATTCTCCAAGTTCATCAAACTGCTTTCTTATGTCAGAGATGAAAGCGCGAACCTCCTTTGGTTCTTTACCATATTCATAGGTCACTTTTTTTGATCCTTCAGGGGTAGAAATTTCTATCCACTCTGCGCCACCATCTGCACAGTCTGGGCAGCCGATGATTTCTTCTAACTCATAAAATGATAAGAGATTTACTTTAGAGGCTAAAGAATGAAACCCTTCCCATTCTTTGCTACACTCTTTTTCAACTAAATCAGTACTTCTCGTTGCACTCAAGACTTTAACAATACTGCCATTCATGAAAGTGACTGCTTGATTGCAATAACCTAGGCAGCTTCCGAAGCTAGTTCCATATTCTATTTTCGTGATATTGGCTGTTTCCATCTTGTCTTGGCAGTTAGAAACCATTGCTGATATAATTATGAGTGAAAAAAGTAATTTCATATTCTTCAAATGTAAGCCGAATACTTATGCAATAACTTGGAGGGAAGATAAATAGCCATTTCACAGTCCATTGTCATTGTGTAAATTGCAAGACCATTTTGAAACCATGAGTATACAAGGAAATATAAAGATCGTAACGACGCACCAGCTTAAGGAAATGAAAGCAAAGGGTGAAAAAATATCCATGCTAACAGCCTATGATTATTCCATGGCAAAAATTGTGGATCAGGCAGGTGTAGATGTTATCTTGGTAGGAGATAGTGCATCTAATGTTATGGCAGGGAATGAAACCACATTACCTATTACATTGGATCATATGATATGGCATGCTAAGTCAGTAACAAAGGCTGTCAATAGGGCTTTTGTGGTAGTAGATGTTCCTTTTGGAAGCTATCAAGGAAATTCCTCAGAAGCACTTAGGTCATGTATCAGAATCATGAAAGAAGCAGACGGACATGCGGTAAAAATGGAAGGAGGAGTTGAAATTAAGGAAAGTATTCAACGAGTACTTTCAGCAGGAATTCCTGTAATGGGACATCTCGGATTAACTCCACAATCGATTTATAAGTTTGGGACATACACAGTCAGAGCAAAGGAAGAGGAAGAAGCACAAAAATTACTGGATGATGTGAAGCTGTTGGAAGAACTTGGATGCTTTGGAATTGTACTCGAGAAAATTCCATCTGACCTAGCCAAGAAAGCAGCGGAATCGGTTTCTATTCCCGTGATTGGTATTGGGGCAGGTCCTCATGTGGATGGACAGGTATTAGTCGTTCATGATATGTTGGGTATCACCCAAGATTTTAAGCCTCGTTTCTTGAGACAGTATGCAGACTTGAATGCTGTGATGACAGATGCTGTAGAAAGTTATGTTTCCGATGTTAAATCGAAAGATTTCCCGAACGAGAAGGAATCTTATTAATAAAATATTAGTTCAATTTTTAGCCCCACAGTTTTAAGTTTTATCTAAAAGAAAAGAAAATCATTCAATGGCAAAAATTATTTACACGCACACAGATGAAGCGCCAGCTTTAGCAACCAAATCATTACTTCCAATCATTAAAGCTTTTACTTCTTCAGCAGGAGTAGACGTGGAAACAAGAGATATTTCTTTGGCAGGAAGAATCATCGCCAACTTCGGGGAATATTTAACAGAAGATCAACGAATCGGTGATGCGCTTTCAGAACTGGGCGAAATGGCTAAAACACCTGAGGCTAATATTATTAAGCTTCCGAACATCAGTGCTTCTATTCCTCAGCTAAAAGCAGCTATTGTTGAATTGCAATCTCAAGGATACGCTTTGCCAAATTATCCAGATGAGCCATCAAATGATGAAGAAAATAAGGTAAAAGCTACTTACGATAAAATCAAGGGAAGTGCGGTAAACCCAGTGTTGAGAGAGGGAAATTCTGATAGAAGAGCTCCAAGAGCGGTGAAAGAATTTGC